>JBBDQU010000083.1 GCA_040905865.1 Alphaproteobacteria bacterium | reverse complement strand
GAGAATTGAATCACGACCGCGCGACGCTGGGAAGGGTTTTTCCGCAGCCTGTTAAGGCGTAATCCGGATCGCCGGCAGTTGCAGCACGCCCGCCGGGGGCCGGAATACATCCAGATCCCCCGTCACCGGCTCCAGCTTTCGCAAGACCGCTTCGTACGGGTCAGTCCGCACATATCCGCCCAGCGCGGCGGCGATATCGGAAATGGATCCGCCCTGCTCCAGCAGCGACAGGGCGCGTTCCAGGGGCGAGCGTCTTTCCGGCAGAACCGAAACCGCGAGGGGCGCTTCCTTCGGCAGATCCAGCGCCTCGCGCGCCAGATCGATGGCGGTGGACAGGCCGCCAAGCGCGTCGACGAGACCGAGTTCGCGGGCATCCTCGCCCGTCCACACCCGTCCCCGCGCAATGGCATCGATCCGTTCCGCCGGAATATTGCGGTCGACAGCGACCTTGTTCGTAAAGTCCGTGTAAATGGAGTCGATAATCGCCCGGTGCCGCGCCGCCGCGCTGGCGGAGAATGGCCGGATCCCGCTCCACATACCGGCGTTGCCGCCGGTGCTGACCTGGGCCCAGTTGATTCCCAGTTTCTTCCAGAGGTCTTCCGTGGCGAATTTTCCGCCGAATACACCGATAGATCCGGTCAGCGTTCCCGGCTGCGCCACGATCCTGTCCGCCGCCATCGCGGCGAAATAGCCGCCGGACGCCGCATAGGCGCCCAGCGAGGCAATCACTATCTTGCCCTTTTCACGCGCGCGTATCACGGTCCGGCGAACGGAATCGGACGCAATATATGACCCGCCCGGGCTGTCGATCCGCAAAATAATGGCGTGAATTGCAGGATCGTCAGCCGCATGGGCAAGCGCCTTGTTGAAGGCCGCGGCGGAAAATGTCGCGCCGGAAAAGACGCCGTTCTCACCCCTGCCGCTTTCGATTGGACCCACGCCGTATATCAGGGCGACGTTTGCGGCAGGTTCCGGCAGCGGCGCGAGACTGCCGGCATACGTATCGAGACTCATGGAATACGCTTCGTCTCCGGCGCGCGCCTGCACAGCCGCTTCGAAGCCGTCCCGGTATCCCAGCACATCGACCAATCCGTGGTCATGCGCGTCTTCGGCCAGTAGCGGTGCGCGTTCAACCAGGGTCCGCAATTTTTCCTGCGGGATATTCCGGTCAATCGCGATGTTATGCAGAATCTGTCGCATCCATGTCCGCACCACGCCTTCCAGCGACTGCTGCGCCGGCTGGCTTATCCCGGCGCGCGTGAAAAGCTCGACCGCGGATTTGTATTCATGGCGCTGCTCGAATTCGGCCTGAACGCCCAGGGTATCGAGGGCATTCTTGATAAACGGCATTTCCAGCGAGATGCCGGTCAGGGCCAGAGTTCCGGATGGCTGCATCCAGACGCTGTCCAGGGCGGATGCAAGCATATAGCGCGACATCACATTGCCGGGGCCTTCGAAGCTTGCCGCAAATCCCATCGCGAATTTGCCGCTGGCACGGAAATCCGCAATGCCCTGACGAAGTTCCTGCGCCGCGACAATCCCGAGGGGCGCATCACTGAGCTGTACGGCTATTCCGGCAACGCGGTCATCCGCCGCCGCCCGCTGCAAAACGGCAATGACGTCGTACAGGGAGACGGACTTCCGGTCGAGCAATTCGTCCCAGGGACGCTCCATCCGGCCGTCACCGATGCCACCCTCCAGATCGAGCCGGAGAACGATCCGTTCCGGCATTTCCGGTTCACTGGAAATGTAGAACACCGCCACACCGACCCCGATCACGGCGACCATGACGGCGGCGAAACCGACAGCGGCGAAGAACCAGAGGAAAATCCGGCCGATCAGCCGCATTGCGCCCGATGCCTCAACATGTGATCGGCCAGCACGCAGGCCATCATGGCCTCGCCGACCGGCACCGCACGAATGCCGACACAGGGGTCGTGCCGCCCCTTTGTGGAAATTTCGGTTTCGGCGCCGTCGACGGTCACCGTCCTTCGCGGAGTCAGGATGGAACTGGTCGGTTTGACCGCGAACCGGACAACGATATCCTGGCCGGACGAAATCCCCCCAAGGACCCCGCCGGCGGCGTTGGACAGAAAACGCACATCGCCGTCATTACCTATCCGCATTTCGTCGGCATTGTCTTCGCCCGACAGTGCCGCCGCGGCAAAACCGGCGCCGATTTCCACACCCTTCACCGCATTGATACTCATCATGGCGCTGGCGATATCGGCATCGAGCTTGCCATAAACCGGCGCGCCCCACCCCGCCGGCACGCCGGAAACCACGAGTTCGATCACCGCGCCCGTCGACGATCCGGATTTCCGGATATCGCCCAGGAACGCCTCCCATTGCGCCGCGACGACAGGGTCCGGGCACCAGAACGGATTGTTCGATACCGCCGCCCAGTCCCATCGCGCGCGGTCGATGCCATGCGGGCCCATCTGCACCAGGGCGCCACGGATCGATATGCCGTCGCCCAGCACCTTGCGGGCGATGGCGCCCGCGGCAACCCGCATCGCGGTTTCACGGGCGGAGGACCGGCCGCCCCCCCGATAATCGCGGATACCGTATTTTTTCCAGTAGGTGTAATCCGCATGGCCCGGCCGGAACCGGTCCATGATTTCGCCATAGTCCCGCGACCGCTGATCGACATTTTCGATCATCAGGCCAATCGGCGTCCCCGTGGTTACACCGTCGAACACGCCGGAAAGGATCTTGACGCTGTCGGGTTCCCGGCGCTGGGTCGTGAAGCGGTTCTGTCCGGGACGGCGCTGATTGAGGAAAAACTGGATATCCGGTTCGCTGACCGGAATCAGCGGCGGCACGCCGTCGACCACGCAGCCGATGGCGGGACCATGGCTTTCGCCCCAGGTCGTTACACGAAACAGGTTACCGAAGCTATTCGCCGACATTGCAGGGCCCGACTGTCGCTTTCAGGATTTGCCCTTGATCCCCGCCAGTAATTCGGAGACCTCCTCCGCCGCATCGACCGCGACCATACCAATCGTGTTATACCCGCAATCGACATGATGGATTTCGCCGGTCACGCCACTGCTGAGATCGCTCAGCAGGTACATGCCCGCATTGCCGACCTCGTCGAGCCCGACATTGCGGCGCAGCGGTGAATTCAGTTCGTTCCATTTGAGTATATAGCGGAAATCGCCGATACCCGACGCCGCCAGCGTCTTCACCGGACCGGCCGATATGGCATTGACCCGAATGCCGTCCGTTCCGAGATCCGCCGCCAGATATTTCACGCTTGCCTCAAGCGCGGCCTTTGCAACGCCCATGACGTTGTAATGCGGCATCACGCGTTCCGCACCGTAATAGGTCAGTGTCAGCAGGCTGCCGCCATTCGGCATCATCCGCACCGCCCGCTGCGCCACGCTGGTCAGCGAATAACAGGATATGTCGAGGGTGCGAATAAAATTGCCGCGCGTCGTCCCGATATATTTTCCCTTGAGTTCGTCCTTGTCGGAAAATGCAATCGCGTGCAGCACGAAATCCAGATCGCCCCATTCTTTCCCGATCGTCTCGAACACCAAATCGATACTGGCGTCGTCGGACACATCGCAGGGCATGATCAATTCGGAGTGAACCGATTCAGCCAGCGGCCGCACCCGCTTTTCAAGCGCGTCGCCCTGGAATGTAAAGGCCAGCCTGGCCCCATGCGCCGCAGCCGCCCGGGCGATGCCCCAGGCAAGCGACCGGTCGTTCGCGACCCCCATAATGAGGCCTCTCTTGCCGGCCATGATCGGTTGCACGTCGCTCATTAGCTTGCCGTCCCCTGCCCGTTAATTGGCTATCCTACCAACACTCGCCTATCGCGTCCAAGGCAAGTGTCGCAATTTCCGAACCAATTCCTGTTATTCCAGTCCCGCCTTCCGGCGGACATCGTAATCGCCGGTCCTGGCCCATTCCCGCGCGAAGTCCTGGAGTCTGGAGTCGGGCTCGTCCGGCAGCACGACCTTCAACTGTACATACTCGCTGCCGCACTCCCTGTCTCCGCCCTTTTCGATCACGATGCCCTTGCCCTTCAATCGCAGCGCCTTGCCCGTATTGGTCCCGGGCGGGATGGTTACGCTGACCGGGCCATGTATCGTCGGAATCTTGATCTTGGCCCCCAATACGGCTTCCGCGAGTGTGATCGGTACGTCCACACGGATATCAAGCCCGTCACGCACGAAAAAAGGGTGGCGACTGACCTGCAATTCGACGAACGCATCACCATTCGGACCGCCATTGGGACTTGGCATGCCCTGTCCCTTTAGACGCAGGCTGTCCCCATCCTTGGTGGCGGCGGGGATATTTACTTCCAGATGCTTGCCGTCATGCAGGCGGATACGCCGCGTACCGCCCAATGCCGCTTCCAAAAAGGGTACCGTAATCGAATAGGTGGCCCCCTGCCCCTTGACCGGCTGGCGCTGCCGCCGGCGACCGAACATATTTGCGACAAGGTCGTCCAGGTCAGGCGCAGACCCTGCGCGGGCGCCGCCACGGAACATGCTGCTCATGCGCGGTGAACCGTCGGCATTGATTTCGCCGCGATCATAATTTGCGCGGGTTTCCCTGTCGGACAGCATTCTGTATGCGGACGACACTTCCTTGAAGCGCTGTTCCACGATTGTATCGCCGGGGTTGACGTCCGGATGCAGTTCCTTGGCAAGCTTCCGATAGGCCGATTTCAGTTCGGCATCGCTCGCCGTCGGCGAAACGCCGAGAATTTCGTACGGATCCCTCATGTGTCAGTTGCCCGGATGCCACCCTTATCCGATACAGGGATATGCGTCAGCTGACGATCTTCCAGGTACCGTCCGGCTGCCGGCACGCCTTGCCATGCGCCTGCTCACTCTGGCCGCCGACCTGGATCGTCTGCGTGTATTCACGGCAATATTCGCCGCTGCCCGTCTGTATGGCCGGCTGCGGGGTAACTGCACCGTAATGACCGGAATCCGGGTTGCGCCAGGTAACAGGCTGGCCCGACTGTCCGGTTTCAAGCGCCTGATGGGTGGTTGTGGCGATGGCGGCGCGATCCGCCTTGTCGAGCGACTTGCCGATCTCGCTGCCCAGAAAGGCGCCGCCCAGGGCGCCGACGGCAACCGCGACCAGTTGCCCCCTGCCGCCGCCAATCTGCGACCCCGCAAGCGCGCCGAGACCCGCACCGAGCAGCGTTCCGCCCGTTTGTTTGTTTCCCTGACCTTCCGCGCAGGCAGTCAGGGCAAAGATTAAGACAATCAAAGGAACAATTTTTTTCATGTTTTCGTCCATTTCAATTCGTTAGGCGATTTCGCGCTACCCTGCCACAAACGCATGTTTCACACGTGATCAGGCTTCCGAATCCGTGAAAGCCCCCATATCATGTCCATAACTGCCCGGCACGTACTAAGTTTCCGGGCAGTCGGTTATCTCACCCGCACAACATTATATATTTACTGCCGATGACAAATTCAAACATGGACGAACCGCTGGCGCTGTTCGACGAATGGTACGGTGCAGCGCAGGACCGCGAAACACTGGAGCCGACAGCCGTAACGCTGGCGACAGCCGATCCGCACGGGCGTCCCTCGGCGCGTATGGTGCTGCTGAAGCATTTCGACGAACACGGATTCGTTTTCTATACGAATCTGGAAAGCCGCAAGGGACGCGAGCTACGCGAGAACCCCTTCGCCGCCCTGCTGTTCCACTGGAAATCGCTGCAGCGGCAGGTGCGAATCGAAGGCGCCGTCAAAGCGGTCAGCGATGCCGAAGCCGACGCTTATTTCAACAGCCGTCACCGCAGCAGCCGCATCGGCGCCTGGGCGAGCCGACAGTCGCTGCCCATGACAGGACGCCGCGACCTGGAAATGGAAATTGCCCGCTACACCGCCAAATTCGGCATCGGCGCCATTCCGCGGCCGCCCTACTGGTCCGGGTTCCGCGTGGTCCCCGACTCATTCGAATTCTGGCGGGAAGGCAAGTTCCGCCTCCATGAACGCATTGTGTACACGCGCATGGATAACGGATGGGCGACAAAACGGCTGTTTCCGTGATTACCGCAGAAAAGTCTGCGCCAGATGCCGAACGGCATATGCGGCGCGCCACATACGCCTCGGTCCTCGTCGCCTCTATCCTTATTTTTGCCAAGCTTGTTGCCTGGTCGCTGACCGATTCCGTGGCGATGCTGTCGACGCTGGTCGACTCGATGCTGGATGGCCTCGCATCGGTCGTAACGCTGGTCGCGGTGCGCCAGTCGCTTACCCCGCCCGACCGGGAGCATCGTTTCGGCCACGGCAAGGCGGAAGCGCTGGCGGCCATGGCGCAGGCCGCGTTCGTTGCCGGATCGGCCATCATCGTTATATTCCAGGCGGGGACGCGACTGTTCAACCCCGTGCCGCTGGCTGCGACAGAGGTCGGCATAGCGGTCATGTTGCTTTCCATCGCGCTGACCTTTGCTCTGGTACTGTACCAGAAATATGTTGTCCGCCGCTCACAGTCGGTGGCGATTTCGGCCGATTCGCTGCATTACACCGGCGACCTGCTGATCAATCTGGCGGTCATCGCGGCGCTGGTGCTGACGCCGATTCTGGATTTTCCCTACCTGGACCCGCTGACCGGCGCCGGTATTGCCGCCTTTTTGCTATATGGCGCGTGGCGTATCGTCGGCGATGCGCTGGATATGCTGATGGACCGGGAATTGCCCGAAGAGGATCGCGCGCGGATCCGCGCCATCGCCAAGAAACATGAGTCGGTCGCGAGCCTGCATGACCTGCGTACCCGCCGCTCCGGTTCCGACGTCTTCATTCAGTTGCACCTCGAAATGGACGGCAACATGCCCCTGCGGAAAGCGCATGCCATTGCCGACCAGGTCGAGGCCGAGATCCAGAAGGCCTTCGCCGGCGCGGAAGTCATGATCCACCAGGACCCCGAAGGTCTGGAGGAAGAACATCCGCCGTTCCGGTGAATAAGTTCGCATGACCCCCGGACCCGAATTCGATAGAGTCGCACCATGAACGACCAGACGAAAAAAACCGTCATCCTGACCGGCGCCAGCCGCGGTATCGGGCATGCGACGGTACAGCGTTTTTCCGACGAAGGCTGGCAGGTCATCAGCTGCAGCCGCGACGATATTCCCGACCATTGCAAGCGCGACCCGAACTGGACGCAGCACATTCCCACCGATCTGGCCAGGCCCGAATCGGTCGACGCCTTCGTCCGGCAGGCCAGAGAGTTGATCGGAACCGGCCCGGTGCATGCCCTGGTGAACAACGCGGCCATATCGCCCAAGACGCCGTACCAGGAACGGCTCGGCTGTCTGAACGGCGATATCGACCGCTGGCGGGAGGTCTTCGAGTTGAACCTGTTTGCGCCGCTCATCCTGGCCCGCGGTTTCGCCAGTGCGTTGCAACGGGGCGGAAAACAGGGCGGCGGCGCCATCGTCAATATCACCTCCATCGCCGGGCATGCGCTCCATCCCTTCGCCGGCTCCGCTTATTCGACGTCGAAAGCCGCGCTGTCCGCCCTGACCCGGGAAATGGCCGTGGAATTCGCGCAGCTTGGCGTCCGGGTCAATGCGGTTGCCCCCGGCGAAATCGAGACCGAAATGATCGGTGAGGAATACGAGCCGCTGATCAACCGGATTCCGATGCATCGCATGGGAACGCCGGATGAGGTGGCGGCCTGCGTCTTCCAGCTCTGTTCCAGCGATTTCAGCTATGTCACGGGGACGGAAATTTTCGTCACCGGCGGGCAGCACGTCTACTGAGGCGCAGCGCCGGTTCCGTCGGTATCCAGCGCCTGATACCAGGCCAGCCGTTCGTTAAGCTGAGCGATTTCGAAATCCAGCCATTCCGCCAGCCGGCCCTGGCTGTATTCGCCACGAAGCTGCACGAGGCGCGCGAGTTCCGTTTCGCACATTTCCGTCAGCATCTCGGTCTGATCGGCCCGGTCATCGTCCGGTAGCAGATGCATGAACCGCATCTTGAGGGCAATGACCAGTTTGCTGACATCGTTGACCGGCGCCCGGACATTTGACGTCATCAGGGTATGAAACGCAGCCCGGCCGGCGTCCGTGATACGCAGCACGGCATCAGCTTCCATGGCCTCGCCGCTGGTCGCCACGGCAAGATCCTCGTAACACAACAGTTCCAGCGAGGCGCCCAGCAGATCCAGCGACGGACCCGCCACGCGGGCGACAAAATAGCGGATTTCGCCGGCCAGGTCGGCATAGCGCTTGTCGCCTTCGGCAAGGCTGCCAAGCGCGGCCAGCCGGATGGCTTCTGTTGGTATTAAGGTATTGTCGCGGTACATACTCGTGACGTCCCCTGTTGCGATACCGCATAATATAATACGCCACGCCGGAAAGAACATCACCCTATTGCGGGTTATCCGACGCTACGCCGCCCATTTCAGGGACAGGCCCGACCAGACATCGGTCAACGCGAATACCAGGGCGTCCATCATTTCATCGGTATGCAGCGGCGACGGGGTAATGCGCAGCCGTTCGGTGCCCAGCGGCACCGTCGGATAATTGATCGGCTGCACGTAGATATTGTGCCGGTCCATCAGCAGGTCGCTCGCCTGCTTGCACATGGCCGCATCGCCCACCAGCACAGGCACGATATGGCTTACCGACGGCATCACGGGCAGGCCAGCGGCCTCCAGCTTGGCCATCAGCGTGCGCGCCCGCTCCTGATGCTGATCCCGCAGGTGTTGCGCGCCCTTTACATACCGGATGCTGGCCAGCGCGCCGGCCGCAACCGCCGGCGGCATCGACGTGGTGAAGATGAACCCATTACCGAAGCTACGTACATAATCGATCAGATCAGCCGACGCGGCAATATACCCGCCGACAACGCCGAACCCCTTGGCCAGCGTGCCCTGCATCACCGACACCCGGTCCATGACGCCATCGCGCTCCGCAACGCCGGCGCCGGTCGGGCCGTACATGCCGACGGCGTGCACCTCATCCAGGTAACTCAGCGCGTTGTAGCGTTCGCAGATATCCAGGATTTCGCCGATCGGCGCGATGTCCCCGTCCATGGAATAGACGGATTCGAACACGACGATCTTGGGCGCATCCGGATCGTCGGCGCTGATCAGGCGCTCCAGATCCGCCGGGTCGTTATGCTTGAACACACGTTTTTCGGCCCGGCTGTGCCGGATACCTTCGATCATCGAATTATGGTTCCACGCATCCGAATAGATCAGGCAGCCCGGCAACCGCATGCCAAGGGTCGACAGCGCGGTCATATTCGCAACGTAGCCCGAGGTGAAGAGCAGCGCCGCGTCGCGCTGGTGCAGCGCCGCCAGTTCCCGTTCGAGAAGCACATGGTAATGATTCGTACCGGAAATATTGCGCGTGCCCCCGGCCCCGGCGCCGCAGGCGTCCAGCGCTTCATGCATCGCCGCAATCACTTCCGGGTTCTGGCCCTGCCCCAGATAGTCATTGGAGCACCACACGGTTACCGGAGATTCCTGTCCGCCCTCGCGGTAGGTGGCTTTCGGATAGGCGCCGGCTTCCCGTTCCAGGTCGGCGAAGACCCGATAGTTACCGGCCTTCTTCATATTCGCCAGATTGTCGGAAAAGAATTGTTGGTAATCCATAGCGCACCCTTCTGGGATTACGAGAGCCTCGTCACCGCTCCACCGATACTCAGGCAAGGTTCAATATTAGATTAAACGGCCTCCGATACCACTGCTATATAACGCCGCACCCGCCATTATCCGGCGTTTGCGGCGGCTTTTCTGACACCGGCTTCCAGCGCCTTCTCCAGCCGGTCGAACATTTCGTCGATTTCCGACTCTGAAATGATGAGCGGCGGGCACAGGGCGATTGCATTGCCCAGGGGGCGCGAAATCAGGCCGTTCTGTTGTGCCGCCTCGCCGACAAACGCGCCGAACGCGGGTTCATACGGTTTCTTCGTCGCCTTGTCCTGCACCAGTTCCAGCGCGCCGATCAATCCGACGCCCCTGACTTCGCCCACCAGCGGATGCGCGGCGCATTGCTGCAGGCGCTGCTGGAATCGGCCCATGACATTGCGGACATGACCGACAATGTCCCGTTCCTCATAAATTTTCAGGGTTTCCAACGCGACGGCTGCCGGAACCGGATGCGCGGAATAGGTGAAACCATGCGCAAAGGTCCCGACCTTGTCGCTGTTTGCGCTGACGACATCGAAAAGCCTGTCGGTCATCATGATCGCCGAAATCGGCATATAGGCAGAGGACAGCGCCTTCGCCATCGTGATCATGTCCGGTTTCAGGCGATAGGTTTCCGTACCGAACATATTGCCGGTGCGACCAAACCCGCAGATGACCTCATCCGCGATGAACAGAATGTCGTATTTGCGCAACACTGCCTGAATTTTCTCGAAATACGTCTTCGGCGGGACGATCACGCCGCCGGCGCCCATGACCGGCTCCGCTATGAACGCCGCGACCGTTTCCGGCCCTTCTTCGAGAATCTGCTCTTCCAGGCTGTCCGCCATCCGTGTCGCGAAAGCCTCCTCCGACTCGCCTTTCTCGCCGTAGCGGTAGTAATGCGGGCACAACGTGTGGAGAATATTGTGGATCGGCAGGTCGAAATCGGTGTGGTTGGCCGGCAGGCCGGTCAGGCTCGCCGATGCGACTGTTACGCCGTGATAGCCGCGCAGCCGGCTGATGATCTTCTTTTTCTCCGGCCGGCCCAGCGCATTGTTGAAATACCAGACCAGCTTGACCACCGTGTCATTCGCTTCGGAACCGGAATTGGCGAAAAATACCTTCGACATCGGGACCGGCGAGATCGCCAGCAAGCGCTCCGCCAGCTCAATGGCCGGATGATGCGATTTCGAGGCGAACAGGTGATAGAAGGGCAGTTCCTGCATCTGCTTCGTGGCGGCGGCGACGAGCCGGTCCTCGCTGAAGCCGAGCGACGTGCACCACAAGCCCGCCATGCCCTCAATATAGCCTTTTCCGCCATCGTCGTAGACCCAGATCCCCTTGCCCCGACGCATTATCGTGGGACCGGTTTCCTCGTGTTTTGCCAGATTGGTATAGGGATGGAGAAGCGTCGCAATATCGCGGCTCTCTGGAGAATTGGGATGCTGCGCCATGATGCGTCCTTGCCTCGAATCGAATGACAATGGTGGGCGAAAACCTACACCCGGCGGCCGCATATGGAAACCGGTCTCTGCTCACCATATGACAACGGCCTTTACAAATCCTGGATCGCCGCTATTTTTCATGTATTACACACTGAAAAACAGTGATTTTATATATAGCACACAAAGGATTCGGCCATGAGTAAGGTCCATGTCATTCATGAAAATCCGGAATGGCTGCCGCCACTGGCGACAGCGCTGAACGACGCTGGCGTTCCGTTTGTGGACTGGTATCTGGAAGGCGGGTCTTTCGACCTGTCGGCCCCGCCGCCGGAAGGCGTTTTCTACAACCGCATGAGCGCCTCGTCGCATACGCGCGGGCATGAATTTTCACCCGAATACACGGCCAGCGTCCTGGCCTGGCTCCGACTGCACGGCCGCCGCGTCATCAATGACGGGCGCGCCCTGGAACTGGAACTGAGCAAGGTAAAGCAATACGCCGCCCTGGCCGCATGCGGCGTACGCGTACCCCGCACCGTCGTCGCCGTCGGCCAGGGTGCCGTCCGCAAAGCCGCGCACGAATTTGGGGCGCCCCTGATATTGAAGCCGAATCGCGGCGGCAAAGGGGCGGGCGTCCAGCTGTTTCAGTCGCTGGAAGCCCTGGATGCCTACCTGGACAGCGACGCGTACGATATCGGACGCGACGGCACAGTCCTGATCCAGGAGTATATCCAGTCCGCCGATTCTTCCATCATCCGCAATGAGTTCGTCAATCGACAACTGGTCTATGCGGTCCGTGTGGATACCTCGCAGGGATTCGAACTCTGCCCCGCCGATGTCTGTGCGATCGATGACCTTGCCTGCCCGGTCGGCGAGTCGCCGGCGGCGAAATTCCAGGTGCTGAAGGACTTCACCCATCCGAACCACAAGAAATTCACCGCGTTTATGGCCGCCAATGGAATCGAAGTTGCCGGAATCGAAATGATCCTGGATGCCGAGGGGGTTGCCTGGACCTACGATGTCAATACCAACACCAATTACAATTCGGATGCGGAAATTGCCGCGGGCATCGCGGGAACGCCGCAATCGGGCATGGGCGCGCTGGCCCGCTTTCTGGGCAGCGAATTGCGCGCGCAGGCCGCCGTCCGCTCCGCCGCCGAATAGAACCGCCGGAACGTGAATCCGGTCTAACGGCCGGCCACCCGTTTCAGTTCGGCCGCGGCGCGTTCGCGTTGCGTATCGACCTCACTGCTATTGTCATTGGCGACTATTATATCCGGGTCTATGCCGCCCTCAACGGTCCTGCCGGACGGGGTGTAATAGCGGGCCGTCGTCAGACGCAGACCGTCATGGTCGGCGAAGGGAATAATCGTCTGTACCGAGCCCTTGCCGTAGGTTTTTTCGCCAATGAGGAGCGCCCGGTGGTTGTCCCTGAGGGCGCCGGCAAGGATTTCCGCCGCGGACGCCGAACCGCCATTTATCAGGACGGTTATCGGCAGCCCGCCTGAAATATCGCCCGGCAGAGCCGCGTGACTCTGCTGGAAGGCGCGCCCTCTGGTGGAAACAATCTGCCCCTGCTCCAGCAGGACATCCGAAATGAAGACAGCCTGCTCGAACAGCCCGCCGGGGTTATTGCGAAGATCGATGACAAACCCGGTCAGCGCTGGCCCGGCCTGGGTGAGGATATCCCGTACCGCCGCCACGAATTCGCCGGAGGCCCGCGCATTGAAGGTGGATATCCGGATATAACCGATATTGTCCTCCAGCGACCAGCGTACCGGGTGGATCTGGATGACAGCCCGTTTGATTGCCACCTCGAACGGAGTCGATCCGTTGCGCTGTACCGTCAGCCTGACCTGCGAACCAACCTGACCGCGAAGCCGCATCACTGCGTCGTTGAGGGTCAATCCCCGCAGCACGAAACCGTCCGCATGGGTAATAAGGTCGCCGGGCTGCATGCCCGCTGCGGCCGCCGGGGTGCCGTCGATCGGCGAAATCACTTTCAGCATCTCGTTTTCCAGGCCGACCTGCAGGCCGATCCCGCCAAACTGGCCGCGGGTCTGCTCCTGAAGCGCGAAATATGCATTTTCGCCCAGATAGGCGCTGTAAGGATCCAGCGACGACAGCATTCCGCTGATCGCCGCATCGACCAGTTCTGCGTCGGACACATTGCCGGGTTCGGGGAAGCTTGTCCGCATGCCGGCCGCGGCAGCCTTCAATAAAGCCGCATCGTCCACGGGATCCACATAGAATGACCGGACCTGATCGAAAACCCTGGCAAACAATGCAAACTCGGACCCGGCGGGCAGCACCACCGATCCGGATCGCCCGGCAAGCTGTTCCGCCGCTGCCGTTGCTTCCGCGCCGGGCGAAGGCTGGCGCGCCAGACCGCAACCGGCCGCAAAAACCGCGACCAGTCCGAAAACCAGCCCATGGGACAAAATCTTATGCATGTGCGCCAATTTTCACGTACCCATCCATATTAATGCGCCAGAAAGGGCGGTTAAAGTATATTGAAACCATCACCACGTCACCAGACACATGCTTTCGAGCAATCGTTACCGACACCTGTAATCTGGCAAGTGACGGAAGATCAGATCATGGCGATAGGCTGCGCCGGACTGCCCGTCGCCCCCTTGAACGGCACTGGCAGCAGAAAGAAGCAGAACCGCGTGATCCCATCGCGAACCAGTTCGTCCATGAAAAGGTTTTCAATCAGATACACGCCGGATTCCGCAAGACAATGCTGGTGGACCGGCATGATCACCTTCGGATGGCGCGGGTTCGGCAGCACCTCCACAGCCATGCTGTCCGCGGCAATCGCGATCACGTCCCGCTGTGTCAGCCAGCGGGCGGCGCTTTCCTCTATACCCGGTTCGCCGGAGCAGTACCGGGCATTGTCGGTAACGTAATACCGGCCCCAGCCGCTGTGCAGGCACACCACGTCGCCGGCGCGGATATCGACTCCCGCGGCATCCGCCGTACGGGCCAGATCATCGGCAGTGATCGCACGCCCCGCTCCCAGGTGCGGCCCTCCGTCCAATCCGGACAGGTCCAGGCACACGCCCGGCGCGACGATCGGCGGGCAATTCTCGATCCCGAGATCCACCAGCCCGTGGTCGCTTACGGATTCGAAGGCATCCCGGCCGCCATAAAGTTCATCGCCGATGGAAAAATGCCCCAGCGCGTCAATATGCGTGCCGACATGCATATTCATTTCAATGCGTTCCAGATTTGAACCCGCGTCGTTTTGCGCGCCGAGTTTGCGGCGCATCCTGATCGTATTGCGCCAGGTCGCTGCGGTGCTCAACACGAATGGCGTCTGGTTCGGCGCCAGGAACGGCGACGCGGCGCTGATCTGCCGGCCGAGTGAATAGACCTGTCCGGTGGTCACCAGAGAAAGCGCGGCGAGGCGGCTTTCCGGGGTCATGAGATTGGCGGCGCCGATCCGGTCAGACGCGCCCCAGCGGGCATGGCTGTGATGTGCAAGTGTCATGGAACTCCCCAGTTTCCGTTTTGCCCAGCCTACACCCGCATGCCTGCCGCCCGAAACGGCCTTTAACCGGCCCCATCTGGCAGAAAATGCCCGAACTGTGTCATTGCGGCCAGGACAATGGCATGCGACGTTCCGGCACATGAACCAGATCGATACACGCCTCCCGATTCCGGCGCAGAAAATCAAATCCCGCCGGATCGCCATGTTCTGCTTCCCGGACGCACAGATTATCGATGTCACGGGACCGCTTTCCGTCTTCGCCACGGCATCGCAGATCCTCGCGGCGGATGGCATGGCGCCAGACCTCTATGCAACAACGCTGCTGGCGGCGGACCTCACTCCGGTCACCACGTCCTGTGGCATCAAAATCATTCCGGACCAGACAATCGAGACAGCGGACCTCGCGAGAATCGATACCCTCCTGATCGCTGGCGGAACAGGCGTGCAGCAAATACTGGGCGACCGTAGGCTGATCGACTGGATTGCCCGTGCGGCGGGCAGGGTGAGACGCATCGCCTCGGTCTGCACCGGCGCCTTTCTGCTGGCGGAAGCCGGCGTCCTCAACGGCAGGCGGGCGACAACCCACTGGCGCCATTGTGCGCAACTGGCGCATCGCTACCCGGCGATCAGCGTGGAACCGGACGCCATCCATGTCCGGGACAGGCACGTATACAGCTCCGCCGGCGTAACGGCCGGCATGGATCTGGCGCTGGCGCTGGTAGAGGAGGACTACGATCGCGCATTGGCCCTCGCCATTGCCCGTGACAAGGTGATGTATCTGAAGCGACCTGGCGGACAATCGCAGTTCAGCGCCACACTGGCGGCGCAAAGCGGCGAAGACAGCCCCTTCGGCGCCTTGCAGCGATGGATTCTGGAAAATCTCGGCGCGGAACTCAGCGTCCCCGTTTTGGCGGACCGTGCCGCCATGAGTCCGCGCAACTTTGCGCGCCTGTTCACCCGTCATACAGGTCAGACACCCGCCAGGTTCGTGGAAACGGCACGGCTCGATTTCTGCCGCCGCCGGCTGGAAGAATCGTCCGCCCGGCTGGAATCCATCGCCCATGACGCCGGTTTTGGCAATGCGGAACGCCTGCGCAAATCGTTTCAGCGGCATTTCCGGATTTCGCCGCTGGACTATCGTCGCCGTTTCCGGGCTCCAGCCCTGTAGATCACATCTTGTTTGGTCGGAACCGTCCACTCAGAAGGAATTCCCCGAATGACCTATACCACCGGTATCCTGATTTTTGATCAAGTGGAAGAACTCGACGCCATTGGCCCATGGGAAGTATTCACCATGGCCGCCGAAGTTCGCGGCAGCGGCAGGGTCGTGACCGTCTCCCAGCATGGCGGCATGGTGAAATGCGCCAAAGGACTGCGCATCGAAGCCGATCACAGCTTCGAAACCGCGCCGCCGCTGGATATCGTCCTCGTTCCCGGCGGCATGGGCACCCGAACGGAGGTCAACAACCAGGCGGTGATCGACTGGATCGCCAGGGTCGCGCCAGGCTGCACCTGGGTCACCAGCGTCTGCACGGGGGCCATGCTGCTGATCGAAGCGGGCCCTGCCCGTGGCAAACGGGTGACAACGCACTGGGCCTTTGTCGATACCCTGCGCGAGCGCGGCGGCGCGGCGGAGGTCGTCGACGACATGCGTTTCGTGCGCGACGGCAATGTCGTCAGTTCCGCCGGAGTCTCGGCCGGGATCGACATGTCACTGTGGCTCATCGGCCAGACCGACAGCCCCGCCTTCGCACGGGCCGTCCAGAAGCGCATCGAATATGATCCGGCGCCGCCCTACACCGCCGCCGTTTGATCGGCACGATAAGATCTATCAGATTCACATGGTGGCTGGATCGCCAACGGCGATTCCAACCGCCATGACCTGATCTGGCGCCCACCGGACGGACCAGCAAACGAACCGGCGACATAATCATAGCATTGTGCTAAATTAAACGGCAAAACATCTGTCGCAACGCGAGGGTTTCGGGTGATGATGGACGATGACGCCGATTCGGAATCCGGGGCGACGACCGCCGGGCAGGGCCATTCCGGCGACTGGGTCATCCCCGTTCCGGCATCAGGCCCGCCTGCTTTCGCAGTCCTGCCCTGGCCGCTATTTGTCCGGTTGCGGCGCCTCGCCCGCGAAGGGACCCGCCAAACCGATACATATTTGAACGACGGCATCAGGGTTCACGATTCCGACACCATATCGTCCCTGCAGGGATGGCTTGACGATACGCCGTTCAGGGAGGCTGGCGACTCGCTGATGCCGGAAGACGGCGAGTTCGGCGGCGACGACCCCATGCCGCTGGCGGTAATGGACCGGCTGCTCGACGGCGACCATCCGCTCAAAGTGTTCCGGAACCACCGGGGCCTGTCGCAAAAGGAACTCGCGGCCCGGACAGGACTGAACGCCACATACCTGTCGCAGATCGAAACCCGGAAGCGTGGCGGATCGACGCGCGTATACCGCCTGCTCGCAGCGGCGCTGAATGTCGATATCGGCGATCTGATCGAGTAGTCCGGAAACAGAACGATTCCCCGCAAATCACGGATTATTGCATAAGACCGGCGCCGCGAGCGGAATTTCAGCGCGGCGCTTACACCTCCGCCAGCACAGCCTTGGCCGTTACCGCAGCATCGCCCGTAAGCTGCAACCGGCGGCGGGAAAGTTCAAGGATCTTCCAGCGGACAATCGGAATATCGGCAATAAAGGGCGCGTCGATGTCCCATAAATCCACCGAACCGATAGCATAGAGCTCCGACGGGTTCGCCTTTTTGGCGAAACAGCGTTCCTCGTTGAAAAAATCGCCATCCTGCAATGTCTCCACCACCGCACCGCCGACCAGCCGCTTGAGAACACCATCCTTTACCAGCCGCAATACGCTGGCATCCGCGTCGGTTTCGGGCACGGGGCCGTCCTCCAGTTCCGCGCGGGACAGGGCGATGGCGATCCGGTTCAGCACAACACAGCCGAGATTGTCGCGAAACAGCCAGCAGCGCCGCAGCCAGTCGCGCTTCTCCGCCAGTTCCTCGGCCACGGCGCGCTGGCCGTGCCGGTCTATGAAGGCGGCGTACTGTTCACGCGGAATCGATAACGCATGCAGGAAACTCTTCGCGCGCAGCGTGCGTGTCGAGGGAATGCCCCGAAGCGCTTCCAGTTCGCCGAACAGCTCGCCGGCGGCGACGCGCGTGGGCTGCGGCACACCCGCCTCGAACGCCTCTCCCGTTCCGGACAGGATCAGCAGCAATTCGTCCACCGGCCTGTCGCGGCGAATCAGGATTTCCTGCGGGTTGAACGCAATCAGCGCATTGTTCATCAGCACTTCGAGGCGCGAATTGGGCAGTTCCGGATAGTAACTGCGCAGATAGCCGAAGGCCTGGCGCCGCAGGTAATCCTGACGACCGGCGATCAGCACGTCATGGGTGCCAAAATCCGCGCCGGACCCGATCTGCCGCTCGTCGACATTCAGCGGCCGCGCCAGATGGGCCAGCACCACCTTGTCCGACGGATCGCGGTCAAAATCGACCGCATCGCCATGGATCAGCCCGCCGCCGATATCGATTTTCTTCAGATGGGCAAAAGACAGGTAACTGGCGCGGATCGCGGCATTACGGTCCGGTGTCAGTCCCGGCTTGTCCGCGTCCTCGGTCACCATATTGTCGAGCACGCGGAAAGCGGCGATATCGGCGAGATGGGAATAACTTTTGTATCCCTCGGTACTTTCAGCCCTGAAATGAAAAATCGATGTTTCGACCGGATGCGGCGACATCACCGGCATCACTTCCAGACCGTTCACATCGTTCCAGATATCGGGTTTCAGATCGACCGTATCGAAATAGGTTTCAAACTGCCATTCCTCGATTTCGGTCAGCGCCGCCAGCTTCTTGGTAACCGCCGCGCGAACCGCCGGCACCGCGAAATAGCGAAGCTTGTGATCGGCCTGGATAAGCGTCGTCAGCCCGGCGAAATGGTCGTCATGGGAATGGGTATGAAAAATGCCTTCCAGTTCATTCACGCTGATGCTCAGCGATTGCAGGATGGCGCTCAGATTGGGGCCGGCGTCGACCAGATAGAAGCGCCCCTGAAACGAGATCAGGCTCCCCATCGACGGCCGGTTGATATCCCAGCCATCGCCTTCACCCGAATGGACCACGGAAAAATATTCCCGGGGCGCGCGGTGCGCACCCAGCGCATAAGGCGAATGATATCCGTCGGGATCGGTCTGGTTCAGGTCGACAGTGATACATTCGTCGCCATAATCGATGTCGTAACAGTTCAGCCCCGTGCGCCGGATGCTGACGCCATTGCGGATTTCCCGGCGGTCATTGTCGAGTTCGATGCAATCCAGCAGTTCGCCGGAATCGCGAATACTGCCGAAGGCAAAATGAAGCTTGATGCGCATCGCTTCATGCGCCGCCGCCGAATCGAGCCCGGCGGCGATCAGTTCCGTTTCGGACACCAGCCCGTAATTGCCCCTGTAGATGTAGTTGAGCTGCGCGCGAAGCTGCTTGCCAATGCCTATAAGCAGGGGCTTGGCGCCCGTGTTGTTGGGGTGTCCCGGCAACAGCATGCCCTGCTTGTACAGCATCTGCAGTACCGGAAATTCCGCCAGATTGGCAAATTCGCCCTGTTGCAGCATGGTATCCGACAACAGGATGGCGTTGGGTCCAGTTTCCGCTGATACCGCGCCGATACGGCAGGACCTTATCAGGTCCTTGCGCATCAAATGTTTCACCACATCCGCCGGGCAGCCGCACAGCAGTCGCAAATTTGCTTCCGCCACCTCAATCCAGCTGACGCCTGGCGTCACTTCCGTCACCTCGATCCGCGCCACGATTTTTCCCACTCCGATTTCCGCCCGACGGGCCGGGGGAACAAAATTAGGCCGTTTACGTTGAAAGACTATGGGAGTGTGGCTTTTTCCGCGAAAAATTCCGTGCCGCGTCACATCCCGGCGCCGGGATATTGTTGGAAGTCTGTTCCGCATTCTGCGACACTACGGCTATAAGATGAATTAAATCCGGTTGCGCGACAAGCAGGGTGGACATGAATACCGCAGGGTTGCGAAATATCGCTGTACTGTTGGTTCTGGGGCTGGCCGGATGTGTCAGCACCGCAGAAGAGCGAACGCCAATAGCCCTCGTACCGCCGGAACCAGTCGCATTGCCGCCGACCGCGCCAATGCCCCGTCCACCTGCCATACGCCCCGAACCGCCAGTCGCATCGGCAGCGCCGCCAGTCAGGCCGGCACGTCCTCAACCCCGCGCAGCCGCTACCGGGGCCGTCGACCCCGCCACCCTGGTGGGCAAAAGCCGCGAACAGACACGCGACCTGCTTGGCGAACCGAGCATGGTGCGCGACGAACTTCCCGCCACGGTATGGCTGTTCGATGGCGGCGGTTGTACGCTGGAGGTATTCTTTTATATGGATATGAAGGATCGAGACTTCCGGGCATTATCCTATGGCGTATCGGCCGGCGGCAAACCGGCTTCCGGTTCCGAGGCTGCCGGTTGTCTCGGTCGTCTCAAGGCGAAACGCGATGCGCGACACACCAGTTGACAACGCCGCGCCGCGGGTCTTCGTCGTCGATGACGATGAACTGTTCCGTGAGTCGCTGATCGGGAACCTGAAGGATGCGGGCTTTTCGGTAACCGACTTCGACAGCGGCATTGCCGTGCTGGAGTATCTCAAAGCCGGAACGCCGCCGGACCTGATCCTGCTGGACTGGAAGATGCCGCAGGTGAACGGCATTGACGTGTTACGCCAGCTTCGGCGAGACGGCACGGATACGCCGGTGATTTTCCTGACCCATCTAAGCGATCAGATTTACGAGGAGGCGGCGCTGTCGTCCGGCGCTGTCGATTTCGTGGAGAAATCGCGGAGCTTCCCTATCCTGCAGAAACGCATGGAACTGATCCTGGCCAACCGGCGTGGCGGCGATGGCGCGCAGCCCGTCCGGCGCCATGTGGAATCCGGCCCGTTACGTCTCGACCTCGGTGAAATGACCGCACGGTGGAAGGGTACGACGGTGGCGCTGGATGCCGTGGAATTCGGTATCGTCCGCTGCCTGGTCGAGCATGAATCGACAAATATCCGGGCCCGCGAACTTTATGCTGCGGCCCATAATGAAGATTCCCGCACAATCGAAGAAGGCTTCCGCGTCAGCATCCGCAATAGCGTCAGGCGCATTCAAAGCAAGTTTCGCGACGTGGACGCGACATGCACCGCTATAGAGGATGATCCGGACAACGGTTACCGCTGGCGCGGCGATTCCGGATAGGCCGCTGCCATGTCAGATTCGCAGCGCCGGAGGTGGCGTTCCATTACGGCCACATTCGCGCTGCTCACGGCGATCTTTCTGCTGGTCCCGATAATCCTGTACACCCAATTCCGCCTCGCGGACCGGCAGCGCGCCGAATTGCTGCTGCAAAGCGTCCGCGAGCAGGGACGACTCGTTGGCGAGGCAATTTTGCCCGCGCTGGAAGCGTTTGACCCCGGTGCGCCCGGCGCATTATCAGACGTCCTCGCCCGCTTTGCATCGCCGGGAAAAAAAGTCAAGATCCTGTTCAGGCCGCGCGGCACCACCTCGGCGGAGCGTTTTTATTACATCGCCTCGGCGCCGCCCGTTCCACCGGAATACCTCGAAACGGAGCGCGCGGAACTCGCACGCAGCGGCGTCTTCGACCGGCTGGACAATTCCTGTACCGCCGATTACACGACGGCCCGGAACTACACGAACCCGCGCGGCGAGGTTGAAATCACGACCTCCATCACGCCCCGTAACCTGGAATCCGGCTGCTGGGTCGTGATCACCGCGCAGTCGCTGGCCGACTCGCCCATGGCGCAAGCCCAGCGTCCCTTCTGGACCACGCCGCAGGTTCAGATCGCCGCACTGGTTTACGCCCTCATGGCGGCCGTCGTCGTCTGGCTGTTTGCCCGCGTCATGCGCAACCTGCGGCGCTTTCGCAGGCTCGCAGCGGAAATCCGCACCTCCGGCGGTGATGGCAAGTCCTTCGCCCGCCAGAACCGCATTCCCGAACTCGATGGCGTTGCAGAGGAGTTTGACAGGCTGGTGTCCGGACTACGCGCGATAGCCAGCGCCATCGTTCAGGCGGCGGAGGAAAACGCCCATGCGCTGAAGACCCCGCTGGCTGTTATTTCTCAGTCGCTGGAGCCGCTGAAACGAAACGTTCCCCGCATGGACGAACGCAGCCGTCGGGCGCTGGAGTTGATCGAACGCTCCGTTGACCGGCTGGATACGCTGGTGATCGCCGCGCGCCGCATGGATCAGGCTGCCGCCGGGTTACTGAACCCGCCCCGCGACCCGGTGGACCTCTCGGCTCTCTGCCAGTCGCTCTGCCGCGAATTCGCGGCATCGATGACGGAACAGGGGCAGGTGCTGCAGGCCGATATCGATCCGGCCCTCGTGTCGAGCGGCAGCATAGAGCTGTTTGAAACCATCGTGGAGAACCTGATCGAGAACGCGGCAAGTTTCACGCCGCCGGAAGGCATGGTGAAGCTGCGATTGCGGCGGGATGACAACGTCATCGAACTGTCGGTCGCGGACGAGGGCCCCGGTGTATTGCCCGACCGCCTGGAACGCATCTTCGAGCGCTATTATTCGCACCGTCCCGATGCGGATGCCGCGCCCGCAGATACGCGAAAATACGACACCCATTTCGGAATCGGGCTATGGATCGTACGCCGCAACGCGGAGGCGATCGGCGGCAGCGTGGCAGCGGAGAACCGCGACGGCGGCGGACTACGGGTAATCGCCCGCTTTCCCCGTGACAACCGACCGCCGCGAACGGACTGACCCCGAAACCACGGCGTTTCGGCGACACCTTACTCGGCGGCGGGTTTGCAGCTGAGTTCCGGTGGCGTCGGCACCGCGGCGATCGCGATGACCCGGTCGCAGAGGAGGCGGACGACATGCAGGTCATGGCCGACGAACAGGTAACTGATCCCCAGCGTCGCCCACCCTGCCCGTTGCCGCCAGGTACGAAATCACCTGAAATTATTGCTGGAGCACAGAGAAATGCGGCGTTGTGTCCGGGTTTGCGGGCCAGATCGATACTTGCGCCCTGACGAATACAAGGCCCTTGCAGACGCAATGGACGCGATGCAAGCCGAGGGGAAAACCGCGGTTGCTTTAAACGCCTATCGCCTCTTGGCACTTACAGGCGCGCAACTCAGCGAAATCATGGCGCTGAAAGTTGATGAAGTCCGGCTTGATGAATCGATTTTCGAATTTCAGGACACCAAAACAGGGAAGCAAAACCGAAAAACGCTACCATGCCTTGCTGGACGAGCCGCCGTGGCCGCATAACTTAAACCAAACGGCCTCCGGCAATCCCGGGGCGGTTCATGTTGGGGTGTCCCGGCAACAGCATGCAGCCGAACACATGGCCGCCTGATTTCAGGGTACGTCTGAGCTTCGTCGCGTTCATGGGTCACCTCGTGTTGTTGAATGCGTTGCAATGGCAGACCAGCGCCGCTCAGGCCGGGATCGTTCGTATCGAACCGGCCCTGTGTGACGCTGCGGCGAGCATCGGGGCGAACCGGCTTCAACATTCGCGACCCGTTGCGTGGATGAAACAAACGCCGCGACTGTAGCGCAATCACTGTCCCGCTGTAGCAAAAGCGGAACCCGCTGCCCTGCCCTTCCGGGCGGATGTCAGGAAAATTGTCATCCCACTGTCACGAAAGAGTCACCGTCCGCGACAATGATGGCGCCTGACACTGATTTCCGGCGAGCAAAGCGTATCATGGCAGCGATTGAAGTTTCCGGTCTCAACAAAACGTTCAACAGGAAAACCCGGGCGCTGCGGAACGTGGATATGCGAATCCACGCGGGGGAAATGGTTGCCCTGATCGGCGCGTCGGGTTCGGGGAAATCCACGTTGCTGCGCCATATCGGCGGGCTGATCGCGGCGGACAGCGGCGATATCCGCGTCTTCGGCGCCAATATGCAGTCCGGCGGCAGGGTCACCCGGGACGCGCGGCAGGTGCGGGTCCGCATCGGCGTGGTGTTTCAGCAGTTCAATCTCGTCTCCCGCCTGTCGGTCCTGACCAATGTGCTGACGGGCGTGCTGGGGCAGATGCCGGGCTGGCGCGGCGCGCTGGGCCTGTTCAATAACCGGGAAAAGCGCGCGGCGATGCGGGCGCTGGCCCGGGTCGGTATCGCCGGCGCCGCCGCGCAGCGGGCATCGACTCTGTCTGGCGGCCAGCAGCAGCGCGCCGCCATTGCGCGGGCGCTGGTCCAGGGCGCCGATATCATCCTCGCCGATGAACCGATCGCGTCGCTCGACCCGGCCTCTTCCAAACGGGTCATGGAGGTCCTGCTCGATATCAATGAAACCGACGGCCGGACGATACTCGTATCGCTCCACCAGGTGGACTACGCTGTGCGGTTCTGCCGGCGCACCGTCGCGCTGCGTGACGGCGCCGTTGTCTATGACGGGCCCAGCAGCGCGCTGACGACGGACATCCTGCGCACGCTCTACGGCGACGATTGCGACGAACTGCTCGGCCATGCGGAAGCCGCCGGAGTGGCGCCCCGGCACGTCCCCATGCCGGCATCCGGCAGGGACCTGATCGCGATTTCCGCCTGAACGGATTTTCTTTTTCCAACCACCACAAGGAACTGACCGACGATGATGAAACAGATGGCACACGCCGCAATCGTGGCGACCTCGGTCCTGCTGGCCGGCACGGCCCAGGCCGACTTCAAACCCCTGGACGGCGATCCCAAGGAACTGAATTTCGGCATTATCTCGACCGAATCCACCTCCAACCTGAAGGCGCAGTGGCTGCCCTTCCTGGAAGCCATGGAAAATCAGCTCGGCATGAAGGTAAACGCCTTCTTCGCGCCGGACTACGCCGGCATCATCGAAGGGATGCGCTTCGGCAAGGTGCATGTGGCCTGGCACGGCAACAAGTCCGGCATGGAAGCCGTCGACCGCGCCGGCGGCGAGGTCTTCGCCCAGACGTCGAAGCAGCAGGACGGCACGGAGGGCTATTATTCGCATATCATCACCCAGGCGAATAACGACAGGATCAACAATCTGCAGGACCTGTTCGGATCCTGCGACAAGTCCCTCGATTTCGGAATCGGCGATCCCAATTCCACCTCCGGCTTCCTGGTGCCCAGCTATTACGCCTTCGCGCAGAACGGCATCGACCCGAAAAAATGCTTCAAGACGGTCCGCAACGCCAACCACGAAACCAACCTGATGGCGGTCGCGAACGGTCAGGTTGACGCCGCCGCGAACAATTCCGAACAGATCAACCGCTCGACGATGAAGGCGCCGGAAGCAGCCGCGAAAATCAAGGTGATATGGACATCGCCGCTGATCCCCAACGATCCGATAGTCTATCGCCGCGACCTGTCCAAGGAACTGAGAAGCCGAATCAAGGGTTTCTTCCTGGGTTATGGCCGATTTGGCACACCGGAACAGATCGCGGAAGCGAACAGGGTTCTCGGCGGGATGAGCGATGGCTTCGGCCATTTTCTGGAAAGCAATAACACGCAGCTTCTTCCGATCCGCCAGCTTGCGCTGTTCAAGGACAGGCTGACAGTGGAAGCCGGCAATGCCAGCGACAAGGCCGCGAAGCTTGAGATGATCGACAGGGAACTCGATCTCGTCGCGCAGATGGTCAAAGGATTTTAAGACCGCAGCACCGACTGGGGCGGCGTCTGAGATAATCGGACGCCGCCATTTTTTTACGACGGGAATGCACTACATGAACACAGCCGCCACGACCATGGATCTTGCGCCGCCGCGCCGGGAACTGAAACGCAGCATCGGCAATATACTGTTATGGGCCGTGCTGGCCTTCGTCCTGATCGGGTCATGGGAAGGCGCCGATATCCGCCCCCTCGACCTGATCCGCGATTCCGCAAACATGCTGCAATTCGCAGAGGGATTCTTCCCGCCGGATTTCACCGAATGGCGGATATATCTGGGTGAAATGCTGATCACGGTGCAACTGGCCGTGTGGGGAACGGCGCTCGCCATCGTCTGCGCCATTCCCTGCGGAATCCTGTCGGCCGAAAACATCGCGCCGCCGTGGATATACCAGCCGATGCGCCGCATGATGGATGCTTTCCGCGCCATCAATGAAATGGTCTTCGCCATGCTCTTCGTGGTCGCGGTCGGGCTGGGGCCATTCGCCGGCGTGCTGGCGCTGTGGATCCACACCACCGGCGTCCTGGCCAAGCTGTTTTCCGAGGCGATTGAATCGATCGATCCGCATCCGGTCGAAGGCATCCGGGCGACCGGCGCATCGAAACTGGAGGAAGTGATCTACGGCGTCATCCCGCAGGTCCTGCCGCTGTGGATTTCCTACTCGCTATACCGCTTCGAATCCAATGTCCGCTCCGCGACCGTGCTGGGCATCGTCGGCGCCGGCGGTATCGGCACCCTGCTGTGGGAATACATCCGGGGATTCTATTACACCGAAACGGCGGCCGTGATTATCATAATCGTCGTTTCCGTCAACCTGCTCGACATACTCTCGCAGCGCCTGCGCAAGATGGTGACCTGACCCCGCTCAGGCCTGGTCGCCGGACAGCGGCAGGTATTCGAGCACCCGAAACGGGCCGTCCCGGGCCGGCTGCACGGCAACGGCGAGGGCGTCGAGCCCGGACGGACCGGCCAGGACAGGTTGCAGCAATGGCGCAAGTCCATCGCGCAGGCGGTCCAGAACATCGGGCGCCGCCGCGCCGGACAGGGTCAAGTGGAAGCGGAATTCGTCCAGCACATAGGGATAGCCCCAGCGGTCCAGGTATTCCCGCTGCCGCGCCGTCAGGGATTCCGGCCTGCGGCGCCCCCGGTCGGCCGGTTGCAGCGGTTTCCGGAATTCATCGAACACCGTCACACAGGTGGCCGCCAGGGCGTTCAGCGCCGGGGATGGCGCGGCCGGCGTCAGCGCGAGGAAGCGTCCGATGGTTGCGAGTTTCAGGTCCAGCGCCGGTCCGGGGGCGGTCCGGGTCGCGAACCTGCGGGCGGCGGCAAGCAGGTCCTCGGCCGCCATCCCGGGGGCCAGCGCCATCGGGGCCTTCAGCGTGGCGTGAAAGCCGTATTGCCGGGGTGTCCGGACAAGGGCGCTGCGTTCCGCCGCGTCGAACCCGGCCAGCGGGGTCAGCGGGACCGGTTCCGCCCGCCACACATCCCAGCCGAGCCATGACCGTCCGAACCGTTCCAGCGCCGAGTCCCTGCCGGGGATATAATAGATCGCGTATCGCGCGGTCACGGATTGTCCCGATGGGAGGACTTCAGGGCCACCTCAACATAGCAGAGGAAATGGTCCAGCGGCGGCGTGGCTGCTTCCGGCGTCTTGGCCTCGTCGTCCCAGCGCCGAAGCTGGACGGCATCCTGCGCATAGGCCTGACGGATAAAGCGTCTTGCGTCGTCGCAATCGAACGGGCCGCCCTGCAGTTCGAGGCTCCGGACGGACGCCGGCGACAGGGTGTCGGCATAGTCGGAATCGACGGCGCAGATATACCGTTTCGCCGGCACATGCAGGATGACCGGTTCGGTGACGCCGGGGCCGAACCACTGGCGCAGAAAGGCGGCGCCGATCTTTTCATGCCGGCGGTCGACTCCCTGCCTGGCGGCGCCTTCGAAACGATTGTCGACCATGTGGCCGATATCGTGCAGCAGACAGGCCGCAATCATCGCCGGCGAGGCGCCGGAATTCTCCGCCAGCGCGGCGCATTGCAGCGCGTGGTCAAGCTGGCTGATCGCTTCGTCGCCATACCGGTTCGCGCCCTTCCCGGCCATGATCGCGCCGATTTCCCGGGCCGGCGACACGGAGGATTTTCCGGGGTCAGGCAATTCGGTGTCCTTCCCGCCACACGCCGTTGACCAGTGGATGATACGGGGTGTGCCTGACGCGGACAAGATCGGCGCGTTTGCCGACCGCGATTTCGCCCCGATCGGTCAACCCCGCCGCGTTCGCGGGGGTCCTGCTGACGGTCCGGATCGCCCCGGGCAGGTCCGCGTTGCACATTTCCTCGCCCAGCTTGAACGCGGCATGCAGCATGCTGCTTGGAATATAATCGCTGGAAACGATGTCGAGCACGCCGGCTTTGGCCAGTTCGCCCGCCGATACATTGCCGGAATGGGACTTTCCCCGCACCAGGTTCGGGCCGCCCATCATGACCTTCATGCCCGCGGCGTGCGAGGCCCTGGCGGCTTCGATGGTGGTCGGGAATTCGGCGATGGACATGCCGTCGGCGACCGCCGCATCGACATGTTCGCGGGTGGCGTCGTCATGGCTGGCCAGGCTGATATGCCGTTGCCGGCAGGTCGACACCACATGCCGCCGGTGCGCTTCGCCATAGCGTTCATGGTCGCGCTTGCGGTCTTCGGTAAAGGCGTCCATCTCCGGGTCGGACAGGCCGAACTTCCCCTGATAGTAGGTCCGGTAATGCGCTTCGGAAACGAACTGCCGCTGCCCCGGCGTATGGTCCATGACCGAAACCAGCCGTAGCAGCGGATGCGAAACCAGCGGGTCGAAAATCTCTTTCAGGTTCGGGTAGGAAATCTCGCAGCGCAGGTGAAGCAGGTGATCGGCGCGCAGCAACCCCTTGTCGCGCGCCTCGGAAATGCCGTCGACCATGCGCTCCAATTGCTGGACCCGCGCGTTGGATTGCTGCACCGAGCCCAGCGCGATGGCGTCGAAAACAGTCGTGATGCCGGATACCGCCAGCTGGCTGTCATGGGCGATGACGGCGGCAATCGCGGGCCATTCGGTTTTCGGGCGCGGCGTCGCGTGTTTTTCCAGGTTGTCCGTGTGCAACTCGACCAGTCCGGGAATCAGGTAATCGCCGTTGCAGTCGATGGCGCCGGCGGCGGCGCTGTTGCCCGGCGCGACGTCGCGGATCCGGCCGTCGCGACCGGTGACCACGGTACCCGGTTCCAGCACATGGTCGGCCAGGACGACGCGGGCATTCGTGAAGACGTTTTCCATCATGCGGCCACCTGATATCGGGAAATGTCGAAACTGCGCGTACAGACGGCGCGGCGAGATTCGAGGTCATGGAAAATGCCGATGATCGCGGCGCCGCGGGCGCGGGCCTCGCCGATCAATTGCAGCACGACCGCGCGGTTATCCGCATCCAGGCTGGCGGTCGGTTCATCCAGCAGCATGATCGGATAGGGATGGGCAAAGCCGCGCGCGATATTGACCCGCTGCTGCTCCCCGCCGGAAAACGTCACCGGCGACAGCGGCCACAGGGTTTCGGGAATGTTCAGCCGGCGCAGCAGCCCGGCGGCCCGCGCCGTCGCCTCCGCTTTCGGGCAGCCCGTGACGACCAGCGGCTCCGCGACGATGTCGATGGTCGGGATGCGCGGGACGACGCGCAGGAACTGGCTGACATAACCCATCGTCCGGCGCCGTATATCGATAACCTGGTGCGGGCTGGCATGCGCCATGTCGATGCGGGCGCCGTCATGCCGGACCCAGATATTACCCCGCGAACAGGTGTAATTGGCGTAGATCATCCGCATGAATGTGCTCTTGCCGCTGCCGGACGGGCCGGCCAGCGCCACGCATTCGCCGGCGTCAATGGTGAAATCGAGCCCCGACAGGACCGGTATCCGCAGCCCGCCCTGCATGTGCAGGGTAAAGGTCTTGGAAATGTTCTCGGCGGCGATCAGCGCGGTCATGGGGTTCTCACGTCTGCAGGATCGAGGAAACGAGAAGCTGCGAATAGGGATGCTGCGGATCGTCCAGGACCTGGTCGGTCAGGCCCGTTTCCACCACGCACCCCTGTTTCATGACCATCAACCGGTGCGCCAGCAGGCGGGCGACCGCCAGGTCATGTGTGACGATCACGACCGCCAGCCCCAGATCCGTGACCAGATTGCGGATCAGGTCCAGCAGCCGCGCCTGGACGGAAACATCCAGCCCGCCGGTGGGTTCGTCCATGAAGGCAAGGCGCGGCCCCGTGACCAGGTTCCGCGCGATCTGCAATCGCTGCTGCATGCCGCCGGAAAATGTGCGCGGCAGGTCGTCGATGCGGGCGGTATCGACCTCGACCCGCCGCAGCCAGTCATCGCCCTCCGCGCGGATTTCGCCGTAATGCCGCCGTCCGATCGCCATCAGCCGTTCGCCCACATTGGCCCCGGCGCTGACATTCATGCGCAACCCGTCGCGCGGGTTCTGGTGCACGAAGGCCCAGTCGGTGCGCATCAGGAAGCGTCGTTCCGGTTCGCTCATGGCATAGATATCGACGTCGTCGTCCTGTCGGTTCTGGTAGATGACCGAGCCGCTATCCGGCGGCAGTTGCGCGGAAAGCGATTTCAGCAGGGTGGTCTTGCCGGAGCCCGATTCGCCGACGATGCCCAGCACCTCGCCCGGATACAGCTCGAAACCGACATTCGCGCAGCCGCGGATCCTGCCATAGGACACGCCGATATCGGCCACCTTCAGGATCGGCGCCGCGGGCGCGCTCATTCCGCCGCCCCCGGGATTTGCATGCGCGCGCAGTAATCGGTATCGGAGCACACGAACATGCGCTCGCCCGCATCGTCGAGGATGACCTCGTCCAGGAAGGTATGGCGGGAGCCGCACATCGCGCAGGCCTCCTCCCATTCCGGCAGTTCGAAGGGGTAATCGTCGAAGTCGAGGCTCTTCACCCCGGTATAGGGCGGGATGGCGTAGATGCGTTTCTCGCGCCCGGCGCCGAACAGCTGCAGCGCCGGCATGCGGTCCATCTTCGGATTGTCGAATTTCGGCGTCGGCGAGGGATCGGTGACATAGCGGCCGTTCACCTGCACCGGATAGGCATAGGTTGTCGCGATATGGCCGAAACGCGCGATATCCTCGTACAGCTTGACATGCATCAGCCCGTATTCCTCCAGCGCATGCATGCGGCGCGTTTCCGTTTCGCGCGGTTCCAGAAACCGCAGCGGTTCGGGAATCGGCACCTGATACACCAGGATCTGGTTTTCCTTCAGCGGCGTTTCCGGGATGCGGTGCCGGGTCTGGATGATGGTTGCGTCTTCCGTCCGTTCTGTCGTGTCCACATCCGTCGTGCGGACGAAGAACTTGCGGATGCTGACCGCATTGGTCGTGTCGTCCGCGCCCTGGTCGATGACCTTCAGCGTGTCGTCCGACCCGATGATCGAGGCGGTGACCTGGATACCGCCGGTGCCCCAGCCGTAGGGCATCGGCATTTCGCGGCTGGCGAAGGGAACCTGGTAACCGGGCACGGCGACCGCTTTCAGGATCGCCCGGCGGATCATCCGCTTGGTCTGTTCGTCCAGATAGGCGAAATTATACGCGCCGTCGGCGCGCGCCGTATCCGGCGATTCAGTCTGCTGCGGCATAGCCGGGTTCCTCGGATTCGCGGTGTTCCGCGATTTCGCGCCGCAGCTTGCGGACCAGTTCCAGTTCGGACTGGAAATCGACGTAATGGGGCAGTTTCAGGTGCTGGACGAAGCCGGAAGCTTCCACATTATCCGCATGCGACAGCACGAATTCGATATCCTGCGCCGGGGCGTCATCGGATTCCTCGCCCAGTTCACGGCTGCGCAGGGCGCGGTCGACCAGCGCCATGGCCATGGTCTTGCGTTCGCTGAACCCGAAGGCCAGCCCGTAGCCGCGCGTGAATTGCGGCGGCTGTTCCTTCGATCCCTGGAACTGGCTGATCATCTCGCATTCGGTCAGCGTGATTTCCCCGACGGTGACCGGAAAGCCCAACTCGTCGGGAATGATTTCGACCGAGACCTCGCCCATGCGGATTTCGCCGGCGAAGGGATGGGTCCGGCCATAGCCGCGCTGCGTCGAATAGCCCAGAGACAACAGGAAGCCTTCATCGCCACGCGCCAGCGCCTGCAATCGCAGGTCCCGCCCGGCCGGAAAGGTCAGCGGCTCCTGCGTCAGGTCGCCGACCGGCGCCGCGCCGTCATCGGGTTCCGCCGGTTCGATCAGCCCGTCGCGATCCAGCAATTCGGACACGCGCGGCATCGGGCCGCGTTCCGCCCGTTCGACCGCCGGGATGTCGGATGCCTGCGGTTCGCCCTCCGCCGCCAGCGCGAAGTCGAGCAGCCGGTGGGTATAGTCGAAGGTCGGTCCCAGCACCTGGCCGCCCGGCACGTCCTTGAAGGTCGCCGAAATGCGGCGGCGTATATCCATCGCGGCGGTATCGACCGGTTCGCTGACCGCCAGACGCGGCAGGGTCGTCCGGTAGGCGCGCAGCAGGAAGATCGCCTCGATCAGGTCGCCGCGCGCCTGCTTGATGGCAAGCGCCGCCAGTTCGGGATCGTAGAGCGAGCCTTCCGTCATCACCCGGTCGACCGCCAGGGTCATCTGCTGGCGGATCTGGTCGATGGAAAGCGCCGGTACCGCCGGGTCGCCGCGCCGTTCCTCGGCCAGCAGCCGGTGTGCGTTGTCGATGGCCTTTTCGCCGCCCTTTACCGCCACGTACATGAATCAGCCCTCCACCAGGATGGATCGCGGCAGCCCGGCAAGGCGGTCACCGGCGACAAACAGGAAATCGACACCCAGGGGAAATTGCGCATTGCTGGCGCGCACGGCGGCCCAGAACGCCGGGGCGGCGCCAGCGACATCCAGCCGGTGCTCGCGTTCGATTCCGGGGCCGCTCAGCCGGGCGCCCCGGTCGTCACGCAGGCCTTCGGTCTGGACGATAATCGTTGTGGAACGGTCCGGATATTCCGGCGTGCCGGCATTGAACCTGGCGATTTCCGCCCTGTCCGGCAGGGAAGCCATGATGGCGAAACCGGCCGTTTCCGGATCCCCGGTAATCGTGCAGCCGGTATGGAAGCGCAGGAAAGATTCAATCGCCGGCGTGCGCAATGGCGCATCGAGCCACAGGGACGTGTCCCGGTCCAGCAGGCACAGGCAGATGCCGGCGCCGGCGAGTCCTTCCGGCGCAGGAAGATCGACCGGCATCCGGTAGATTCGCCCGGGCCGCGACAGCGCCTGCAGCACGGTGCGGAAAATCGACTGGGAGTCGAAAACGGGATCGGCGAGGCCGGGCAGGGGTGTATGCAGCGCCGTGGACAATTTTATTCTCCGCGCACCATGGTGAAGAATTCAACGCGGGTGGCGTCGGTCTTGCGGGACGCGGCCTCTGCGGCCTTGCGGCGTTTGTCTTTCAGGGCCGGCAGGACGCTGTCACGGGCAGCCGATCCCTGCGCCGAATCCTGGAACAGGGCGTCGAAGCGGGCGGTCAGTTCCGCGTGGCGGCGGTCCCGGCCCAGCACATAGCCGACGCCCATGATCTCCGAACGGCTGGCCGAATCCACCGTGGCGACCACGCAGCGGCTGATCGTCGCCTCGCCCATGTTGAAGGGTCGACCGGACCCATCGGCGCGGCCCCGGATCATGGTCAGGCCGGATTCGGGATTGCGCAGGTTGCGGAAGGCATGCCCGGCATCCAGGTTCCGCCAGAACCGCTCCAGGTCGTCGCGGTCGGCCGTGCTCAATACGGCAAGCCATTCCTGGCGAATATTCCGGGTCTCCATGCGGGCGCGGTCTCGCTGTCAGATATGATGCGTATCGGAACCGCGGGGACGCTCCCGATCAGCAGGATGGGCACCATGGGGGGGCGGGGTGTCATGTATTTGACGGTTGGATGAAACTTTTATGACGGTCGCGGCGTTGATCATTGGTAGCGTTGCAATTTCACCGTCACCATGGTGAAACAAATTATCCCCAAGGACGCCGCAACACGGCGTAGAAACCGAAGGTTGGCTGCGCTCAAGTTTCTGAAGCGGGTGATGAAACGATACGGTTGCCCCGAGGCAATTGTAACCGACCGGTTTCGATCGTACCGGGCGGCGATGAAAGTCATCGGCGTTTCAGGCCGCCAGGAATGTGGCAGATGGCTCAATAATCGGGCCGAGAATTCACACCAGCCTTTCCAACGACGGGAGGGTGCCATGGCCCGGTTCCGGGATATCAGGACCCTGCAGAAATTAGCCGCCGTCCACGCCTCGATCCACAACCACTTCAACCTTGAGCGCCACCTGACTGCCCGCGAAACCTATAAGCAGGGCCGTTTCGCTGTACTGGCCGAATGGCGGCAACTCGCGGCATAATGCCGGCATCGCTCGCAAATTTGGAGACTGGTTCGCATTGGTCTGACAGCACCCTTTTTTCCAGCTTCGCGACCTTCGCCGCATAGATCCGATGCAGGTTGGGATGGATACGCAGGGGCGGGGTCGGGTTGAGCGATCGCGGCCTGTTCCAGTTGCGCCTTCCGGGTTTCCCGTTCGACCGTTCGGTCCTTCAAATGCCCGAGAAACGTCGAGCGCCTGCTGCGTAACGGATACGTATTCACAAAATGTTCACGCATCCGTAAGTGTGCCGTCACACGGAGCCGCCATTTACTCTCAGTAATAAATCCTGCTGGGCGGCAATGTCGCCTTGCCGGGAAACAGGCAGATTGCAGAGAGGTCTCCGGATGACGAACGAAGCGCTTCGACTTGACGGACTGACAAAAACCTACGGCAGGACGAACGCGGTGGATGCCGTGTCGCTGACCGTCCCCAAGGGGCAGATGATCGGCGTGATCGGCCGTTCGGGCGCCGGCAAGTCGACGCTGCTGCGGCTGATCAACCGGATGACCGATCCGACCGGCGGCGAGATCTGCTTCGGCGGTCGCCGTGTCGACACGATGCGCGGGCGCGAACTGCTCGCGTGGCGGGCAAGCTGCGCGATGATCTTCCAGCAGTTCAATCTTGTGCCCCGGCTTGACGTCCTCACGAACGTGCTTCTCGGGCGCATCAACATGCACCGTACCGTACCGTCGCTGTTCAAGCGCTTCTCCCGTGCAGAGCGGGCACTGGCGGTCGAGGCGCTCGACCGGCTCGACCTGCTGCCGCATGCGATGCAGCGGGCGGAAACCCTATCCGGCGGCCAGCAACAGCGCGTGGCCATCGCCCGGGCGCTGATGCAGCAGCCGTCGATTATGCTCGCCGACGAGCCCATCGCGTCGCTCGACCCGCGCAACGCGGCGCACGTCATGGACGCGCTCAAGTCGATCAATGTCGAGGACGGGATCACCGTCCTCTGCAACCTGCACACCCTCGATACCGCCCGGCAGTATTGCGACCGCGTTGTCGGCATGGCGCACGGGCGCGTCGTGTTCGACGGGGCGCCGGACGCCCTGACCGCCGCGGCGGTGCGCGAGATTTACCAGGTTTCCGACAGCGAGGCCGGCTTCGACGAGGGCGTGACCTCGGTTTCGGGCTGGCCCGAACCGGCGCTGCCGCCCGCCTACGTCACCGCCTGACCCCGCAAACCAGTCACCCCTGCCTTCAATCCACCAGGAGAACCAGACGCCATGTTGCTGAAACGCACACTCGCACCGCTCGCCGCCGCAGCCCTGCTTGCCGCGGCCACCGCCACCGGAGCCGCCGCCGACTGGCGCAAGGAATACAAGACCATCAAGCTCGGCTCGGTCACCGTCGAGAGCCAGGGCGCCACGGTAACGCGCTACAAGCCGTTCGCCGACTATCTCGAGAAGAAGTTCGATGTGAAGGTCGAGGTGTTCACCGCCTCCGACTATGCCGGGATCGTGCAGGCGCTATCCGCCGGGCACATCCATCTCGCCCGCATGGGCGGCGCTGCCTACGCCGCCGGCTATATCGACAGCGACGGCGGGATCGAACCGCTGGCGATGAACGTAGAGCCGAACGGCGGCAAGGGATACCATTCCGTACTCATCGTGAAGTCCGACAGTCCCTACAAGTCGATCGAGGATCTGAAGGGCAAGACGCTGGCCTGGGCGGATCCGAACTCAACGTCGGGCTTCCTCGTTCCGAACGCGTCGTTGCGCGACGCCGGCATCGACCCGCAGAAATATTTCGGACGGACGCTGTTTTCCGGCGGTCACGAGCAAAGCGTGATCGGCGTCCTGAAAGGCAACTTCGATTCCGCCTTCACGTGGACCTCTCCCGGTCACCAGTCCGGCCAGTTCCGCATCATGATGGACCGCGGGATGCTGAAGCTCGAGGACGTCCGGATCGTCTGGGAATCGCCGCTGATCGCCAATCCTCTCTGGGCGGTGCCGAAGAACATTCCGGCGGACATGAAGAAGGACCTGCTGGACATGTTCGTCGGGCTCACGAAGGAGAACATGGAAATGGCCGAGGCAGCCGCGCAGGGCAAGACCAGCGGTTTCGAGGCTGTGGGTCACGACATGTACAAAACCTTCGTCTCCATCGCCGAAGCCAACCGGGCGAATCGCCGCCTCAACTAGGTCGAACGCATTTCTCCGAAACCGCGTGACACGCCCTCCCGCCGCAGGTGGGAGGGCGACCTTATTGCAAGACCGAATGAACGGAGAGGACCCAACAGGGATGATTTCAGTATCCGGCGACGCACTGCCGCTGTTCGAACGCCAGTACCTGGAGTTCCGCCGGCAGCGCCGCATCCAGACCGCGGTCGGCGGGATCCTATTCGCCGTCGTCGCCGCGGGCGCCGCCTATGTCGGGCAGTTCGACCCGATCTCCCTCATCCAGGGCGCTCCCAAGCTCGCGGAATATGTAGGTCGCACCCTGCCGCTACTGCGCTGGGAAAGCCTGGGCGAGGATATCGCAGTCTGGTTTTACGGTATCGGGAAGTGGCTGACCCTGCTCCTCGAAACCGTAATGATGGCCTATATTGCGACCACGATGGGATCGGTCGGCGCATTGTTTCTCTGCTTCCATGCCTCGCGCAATCTGGCGCCCAACCGCTGGAGCTACGTTCTCGCACGGCGCATCGGCGAGTTCTGCCGCACCATCCCCGACCTGGTGTTCGCCCTCATCTTCGTCTTCGCCTTTGGTCTCGGGCCGCTGCCCGGCATCCTCGCGATGGCGATCCATTCGCTCGGCGCGCACGTTAAGTTGTTCAGCGAGGCCAATGAAAACATCGACCTGCGCCCGGTCGAGGGGCTGCGCTCGCTCGGCGCTGGATGGGTGCAGACGATGCGCTTCGCCGTCCTTCCCCAGGTTCTGCCGAACTACGCCTCCTACGTGCTGTGGCGCTTCGAGATCAATGTGCGGACGGCCGCTGTACTCGGATTCGTCGGCGCCGGCGGGATCGGGAGCGAACTGATCATCGCCGTCCGCTCGCTCTACTACGAGGATATCAGTGCGATCGTGATCATGATCGTCGCAGTCGTCACGCTGATCGACATCGGCTGCGGCAGGATGCGACACCGGCTTATCGGAAGGGAGAGCCTCATATGATTCCGCGACTGGACACCGTCGACGAACGGTATATCGCGCGCCAGCAGTCACGCCTTCCCGACGCCTTCGCACAGTCTCCCTCGCAGCGCGCGACCAGCTTCGCGATCTGGCTGGGCCTTGGGGCGCTAACCCTCTATTGCCTGATTCTCTTCGATTTTTCTCCCGCCCGCTTTGCAGAGGGGGCCAGCGGGCTCGGTACTGTCGTGGTCCAGATGTTCCCGCCCAGCATCGGCGATGCCCCCGGTGACATCTTCTGGGCGCTTCTTGAAACGCTCGCCATGGCGTTCATCGGAACGCTGCTGGCGGCGATCGTCGCGGTGCCACTGTCCATTCTCGCCGCCCGGAACACGTTTCCATTCCGCGTGCCGCGGTTCGGCGTCCGCCGCTTCATGGACAGCCTGCGCGGCGTCGACCAGCTCATCTGGGCGCTGATCTTCGTACGCGCGGTCGGGCTCGGACCGCTCGCGGGTATCATGGCCATCTTCATTTCCGATACCGGCACGCTCTCCAAGCTGTTCTCCGAATCCATCGAGAACGTCGACAGGAAGCCTCTCGACGGGGTGCGCTCCGCCGGCGCGGGACAGATTCAGACGCTGCGCTTCGCGGTTCTGCCGCAGGTCCTGCCGATGTTCCTGTCGAGCGCGCTGTACATGTTCGAATCGAACGTCCGCTCCGCGACCATCCTCGGCATCGTCGGCGCGGGCGGAATCGGGTTCCAGCTTTCCGACCGCATCCGCGCGCACCAGTGGGAGGAGACCAGTTTCATCCTCATCCTCATTCTCGTGACAGTCGCCGGAATCGACCATCTCTCGAAAATGCTGCGCCAGCGCCTGATCGGCGTCCGCTCCGACACGGCGGGCTTCGGAAAATAGCATGCCGGTCCCGGTTCGTGCTGAAACTCGAATGGTCCCAGACGGCCTCATCGACACCCAATCCGACAAACCAGCGGAACAGAAGGTCGAACTCGATACGCTCCATCAACTGGCGCTCCGAACGGATGCCGTAGAACGCCTGCAACAGCATCGCCCGCAGCAACCGCTCCGGCGGGACCGAGGGCCGGCCAAACCGGCGTGGGTAGAGCGCCGCAAAGTCCTCATCCAGCGAAGACAGCGCCGCGTTGGCTAAAGGCAGTTTGGCCTATCCCCGAATGCGAGCCGTCTCGCACCGGTATTTGGCACAGACACCTGGCTGCTTATCGAATAATTTCGCGGCAATCATGCAACTGCTCCAGTTGTCGTCGGTGCAAGACCCGTCGGCCTGATTGGCTGAGGCCGGCAGGCCCGTTCACGCTTGGGGCGCAATGGCTGATTCTACCGGGCGCACCTGCATGGGATCACCGCTACCGCAACACTTGCGCGCGGAAGGCGGGGCGCTCGTTCAGGCGAGCATACCAGGCTTCGATATTCGGAAGATCAAAAGGGTCGATTGGCATGCGGTACCACCAGAACGCCATGACGCCGGTCGCAATGTCGCCGAAGGAAAACCGGTCACCGGCCACAAAGTCGCGTCCGGCGAGATGCTTCTCCAGGATCATCCATGTCGGCAGCATTGCCTTGCGCTTCTCCTCCAGTTCGTCGAGATGCCGGTGCATAGGGTTCTCTACCACGATCCAGGAATGGTTCAGCGGCAACAGCTTCGGTCGCAGCGTGCTGTCCTGCCATACCGTCCAGCGATAGGCCTCGCCGCGGCTGCGGGCATCGTCCGGTTCCAGCGTACCGCGACCGTAGGCAGTTGCGAGATAAAGCAAGATGGCCGAGGATTCCCACAGCACAAAGCCGTCATCGTCGATGGTCGGTACCACCCGGTTCGGGTTACGTGCGATGTATTCCGGCGTTCCCAGACCGCCATAGCCGCCGCCGGTATCGGTAAGCGCAACATTCAGCCCCAGCTCGGCGGCACTCCACAGCACCTTCTGGCAGCAACTCGACCCGCGATGGCCCCACATTTTCAGCGTTCTGTTCGTCGCAACCTTCATGTTTCTTGATGCTCCAATGGACTCTCGGTCTGGCGCGCGGACCGCCCGGGGCCATCATTGCAGCGCTGGGACCGTTGCGGCAAGCGGGTCCGTTCATTCATCGTCGTATCCCGCGCGATGCCCATTGTCCGCCGTTATATCGGCCTCTTGGAACGACCCTTGGTGTAAGTTCTTCTTGAACATCCGAAGTGGACACTAAACCTCGCTCACGACTCGCGGCAGAACGGAACGTTATCCGTGACGCAAATCCCCGCTCTGGCCAGAATAGGGCAGAAAATTCTGCACTATTAGTGCCCCATCGGGGCCCTGAATAGAACAGCCCATAGTATCAATGATGGAAAAAGAAAACCCCCTCGGAAAACCAAGGGGTTGAATGGTGGGCGCGGAAGGGATTGAACCTTCGACCCCTACGATGTCACCGTAGTGCTCTCCCGCTGAGCTACGCGCCCGATCCTGATGCGGTTATATCGATTTAGACCGCGATTGCAAGTGTTCCCGTGCCCGATTTTCATGCCGTCGCCGCGATCATCTTCCGGACACGGCTGACGAGTTCCGAAAGGGCAAACGGTTTGGACAGCACCCGGGCGCCCCGTGAAATGACATCGGTCGCCTGTAACGCCGTATCGGCGTATCCGGTGACGAACATCACCTGCAGTTTCGGCGAATCCGCCATCATCAGGCGCGCCAGTTCGACGCCATTCATGCCCGGCATATCGATATCGGTCAGCAGCAGGTCGTAGCTGCCCAGTTCCGCGCAGGTCACCGCGGATTCGCCACTGGGCAGGGCGCTGACGTCGTGCCCGGCCCGGCTCAACGCGCTCATCAGGAACATGCGCATGGCGTCGTCGTCTTCCGCTATCAGAATACGGGCCGCCGGCTTGTCTGGGTCTGCTGTCATCCCGTTCGCTCTTTCTGCCCCGCAGGCGCTGCTGCGCAACGGTCCGAAAGTATTCTGATACAGAAGGATCAATTGCCAATTCGTAAATAAAAGGCGTTAACGGCGAAATTTATCCTTCCGGACACCTGGGCGGGCCGGATGTTCCATGGCACGGCATTTGCTAGGTAACGGAGGCCATGAAACAGTCAAATCAATACCCCGCAAATATCCGTTTCCGGCAGATGGCCGGCGCCGCCATGGTGGCAATTCTCCTGATTCTGCCGGGCGCCGCCCCCGCAGCCGGCGACGACAGTGCGCTTTGCGACCAGGCGACACGGGACGAAGAACGGCACCACAATATCCCCTCGCGCCTGCTTTACGCCATCGCCACCACCGAATCAGGACGGTGGGACCCGGAAACACAGGAAAACTTTGCCTGGCCCTGGACGGTAATGGCGCAGGGGGAAGGAAAATTCTATCCGGACCGGCAGAGCGCCATTCAGGCGGTCGAGGCGCTGCGCCGCGCCGGCGTGACCAATATCGATATCGGCTGCATGCAGATCAACATGGGGTACCATCCGGACGCGTTCGATTCGCTGCATGAGGCATTCGAACCCGCCAGCAATGTGGCCTATGCCGCGACGTTCCTGAACGAACTTCGTTTGAGCCGGCGGTCCTGGTCGCGGGCCGTACGCTTCTATCATTCGTCCGATGCGGAACGACAGGCGTATTACGGCAAGAAAGTATACAGCGCCTGGCGGGACATCCGCGCGCGGGACCGCCGGATACAACTGGCGAAAAACCGGCAGCTCGCCGAAGCGCGGCAGGCGCAGCGGATCGCCTCCCGGAATAACGCCGAAAGCGCGAACAATGCCGTACCGTCCCCGCCATCGGCGCTGCCGCAAAACATCGTGTGGCCGCCGCGCAGCTATCGCGCCTGGCAGCAGGTTGCAAGGGATGCCCGCGCCCGGGCTTTCAGTCCCCGGTAGCGCCGTCGCTACGGAAGGGACACCGACAGACGTTTCGGCGCTTCGCGTATACATTTCCGGGCAAACTGTCTAATCTCGCACGGTATTTTGTTCATACCCGGATCGGAAGCCAGTTTCCGAAGCAGGCATATTCTGGACGATTCCCCGATGCCCGACAACAAGGAACAGGCCGTCGAGAGCCCCGCCCGGCAGGCCGAAGCGGCGCTCGGGATACTGACCACAGGTGTCCTGATTTTCAGTCCGGACGGCGTCCTGGAATACGGCAATGACGCGGCCCGACGCCTGCTCGACCTGCCGGCGACGAACGGATTGCCAGCCACCCTGACCGGACTGGCGAAGACGTTTCCAAATCTCGACAGTGGCGGGGAGGGCAGATCGGATCACAAGATCAGGTCGCGGTGGCTTCGGGTTGGCGTCCAGCGCGACGTGAACGGATGCACAATCGTTCAGTTGACCGACATTACCGACCTGAAACAGTCCGAGGGCACGCTGGTCAACGCCCGCGACATGGCCCTGCTGGCCGACCGGGCAAAATCGCAATTTCTGGCTAATATGACCCACGAACTGCGGACCCCGCTGAACGCGGTCATCGGCTTTGCGGAGGTATTGCGTGACGAGTTGTTCGGCCCGCTGGGCAGTCCGCGCTATCAGGACTTCGTCACCGACATCCACGACAGCGGAAGGCACCTGCTGGCGATCATCGAAGATATACTGGACCTGTCCAAACTCGAAGTCGGCCGCCGCGACCTGCAGCCGGAAGTCATGGACATCGCCAATACCATTGTCTCCGCGACCCGCATGATCGAGCGCCGCGCCGAAAGCGCCGGTCTGGCGCTCCGGCTCGAACCGGATGACGACCTGCCGCTGCTGAACGGCGAGGAACGCAGCATCAAGCAGATCATCCTGAACCTGCTGTCGAACGCGGTGAAATTTACCGATCCCGGCGGCTGCATCACCGTCCGCGCGACCTGCAATCAATCCGGCGGCCTCGATCTTTCCGTCACCGATACCGGTATCGGCATCGCGGAGCCGGACCTGCAACGGATATTCACACCGTTCGTGCAGATCGAAACCGGCAGACCCTCCCAGGCGAATGGCGCGGGCCTCGGGCTGCCGCTGGTGAAGTCGCTGGCGGAAATGCACAATGCCGAAGTCCTGATCGACAGCACGCCCGGAATGGGTACGAAGATCACCATCCGGTTTCCGGCATCCGTCCTTGAATCCAAACCCGCTGCCGGATAACGATACGCCATGCCAGTCGATATCCACCGCGCCCGCACGGATACGCCGGGATGCGAATCCGTCCTGCATTTCAACAATGCCGGCGCCGCACTTTCACCGGCTCCGGTGCTGGAGACGGTGATCGGCCATTTGCGGCGCGAAGCCGCCACCGGCGCTTACGAGGCGGCGTCGGAAGCGCGGGACGCCCTGTCCCGGGCCTACGTGTCGGCGGCACGGCTGGTTGGCGGCGCGGCGGATGAAATCGCCTTCATCGAAAATGCGACCCGGGCCTGGGATATGGCGTTCTACGGATTCGACTGGAAACCGGGAGACCGAATCCTGACAGCGCAGTCCGAATATGTATCCAATTATATCGCCTATCTGCAGGTTGCCAGGCGGCACGGCGCCGAAATCGTCCCCGTCCCGGACGATGCGGACGGGCAGATATCGATAGACGCGCTGGAAAGCCTTGTCGACGCGCGGACAAAACTGATCGCGATTACCCATATCCCGACCAACGGAGGGCTGGTGAACCCGGCGGCGGATGTCGGCAGGGTCGCCCGGGCGCATGGCATTCCCTTTCTGCTGGATGCCTGCCAGTCGATCGGGCAGATTCCCGTCAATGTGGATGAAATCGGCTGCGATATGCTGTCAGCGACCGGCCGCAAATATCTGCGCGGCCCTCGCGGGACCGGGTTTCTATGGGTCCGGCGCAACTGGATCGACAGGCTGGAACCACCCTTTCTCGACCTGCATGCCGCGGAATGGACGGGCCCGGACAGTTACGCGATCCGGCCGGATGCGCGCCGCTTCGAGAACTGGGAGTCATATGTCGCCGGACGGCTCGGCCTCGGCGCGGCGATCGACTATGCGCTGGCGCTGGGTCTGCCGGCGATCCGCGACGCAATATACGCGCGGGCAACGCGCCTGCGGGCGGGCCTTTCGGCGATCCCCGACGCCGTTCTACGCGACAAGGGCCGGGAGAAATGCGGCATCGTCAGTTTCACGATGGAGACACACGAAGCCGAGGCCGTCAAACAGGCCTTGGCGGCGCAACGCATCAACGTCACGGTCTCCAGCCGCGGCTCGACCCTGCTGGACATGACCGAACGGGGCCTGGAAACGGTCGTCCGCGCCTCGGTGCATTACTATAATACGGATGCGGAAGTGGACCGCTTCTGCGCCGCCATCGAGTCGCTGGGGCGCGGCCCACGAATCTGACCTAACCCCATAACGCCGGATCGGGCGGCATCACAGTGCTGCCGTCATAAACCAGACCGCCCGGCCTGTCCTTAGCCAGCAACAGCGGGCCGTCGAGATCGATGACTTCCGCCCCCTGCCCGACCAGAACGGCCGGCGCCATGGCCAGCGATGTCGCGACCATGCAGCCGACCATCACGCCAAGCCCCAGTTCGCGCGCCGCCGCCCGCAGCGCCAGCGCCTCGGTCAGCCCGCCGGTCTTGTCCAGCTTGATATTGACCATGTCATACAGGCCGGCCAGTTCTTCCAGCCCGTCGCGCGAATGGCAGGACTCATCGGCGCAGATCGGCACCGGATGCGGCATGTCCGCCAGCGCGCCATCCGCATGCGCCGGCAGCGGCTGTTCGATCAGCACAACGTCCAGTTTCGCCAGTTCGGTACTGAACGGTTCGACCATATCGGAGGTCCAGCCCTCATTGGCGTCGACGATCAGCCGTGATTGCGGCGCCGCCGCGCGCACCGCCGCGATCCTGTCGATATCGCCTTCGCCGGTCACCTTCAGCTTGATCAGCGGTCGCCAGGCGATTTCCCGCGCCGCCGCGGCCATGGCGTCGGGCGTATCGACCCCCAGCGTATAGGCGGTGACCAGCGGCTGCGGCGCGTCCAGCCGGGCCAGCGCCCAGGCCGGCTTTCCCGCCTGTTTCGCGGTCAGGTCCCACAGCGCGCAGTCAACCGCATTGCGGGCCGCACCCGGCGCCATCGCGACCTGCAGCGTCATGATATTCAGGTCGCCTTCCAGGTATTCCCGCAGCGCCTCGATTTCGGCAATAACCCCCTCGACCGTTTCGCCGTAATGCGCGTAGGGCATGCATTCGCCCCGTCCGGTGACATCGCCGTCGACGATTTCCACCACGACGACTTCCGCACTGGCCCGGCTGCCGCGCGAAATGGTCAGCGCCCTGGCCAGCGGCCAGGATTCATGGCGAATTGTCAGGCGGCGCATCGTTCAGTCCAGCGCATCGACCAGCCGTCCGGCGCCCTGCCGGAAAGCATCGACACAGGGGAGGCCGAGCCTGGCCTCGGTTTCCCGCAGCAGCGCGTCCGCCGCATCGACCGGCAATCCGAAGGTATTCATCGAGACGCCGATGCAGCGGATATCCGGATTGGTCAGCCGGCCGGCGGTAATATTGGCGTCGATGACCGCCTGCAGGTCCGGCATCGGAATCTGCGGCGTGCCGCGCATATGCGGGCGTGTCGGTTCGTGGCACAGCACGACGACATCCGGCTGCGACCCATGCAGCAGGCCCAGCGTCACCCCGGCATAGGAGACATGGAACAGCGAGCCCTGCCCTTCGACGATATCCCAGTGATCCGCATCGTTATCCGGCGACAGCCACTCCGCGGCGCCGGAAATGAAATCGGCGACGACCGCGTCGACCGATACACCCGTCCCGGCGATGAAGATGCCGGTCTGCCCGGTCGCACGGAAATCCGCCTTCATGCCGCGCGCCCGCATTTCCTTTTCGATGGCAAGCGAGGTGAACATCTTGCCGACCGATACATCCGTGCCGACGGTAAGCAGCCGTTTGCCGGATCGCTTCTTTCCCTTGCCGACGCTGAATTCGCGGGTCGGATGGCGTGCATCATACAGGGTGCGGCCCAGCGCCGAGGCCTTCGCGCCGAGCCCCGGCAAATCGGTCAGGCGCATATGCAGCCCGCTGGCGATATCCATGCCGAGGTCGAGCGCGCGTTCCAGCGTCGCAACCCAGCTTTCCGGCAGGAAGCCGCCCTGATTGGCCACCCCGACGATCAGGGTCCTGGCGCCGGCCGCCGCTGCCTCTTCCAGCGTCATGTCGGTCAGCCCGATATCCGCCTTGCAGCCTTCCAGCCGCAACTGCCCCAGGCACCATTCGGGGCGCCATTTGGCAACGCCGTCGGCCGTTTTCGCCGCGAGCTGATCCGGCGCATCGCCGAGGAACATGAGATAGGGATTGGCAATACTCACGATACGATACTCCAGCCTGTTGCTTACAAGGGTGTCCCGGTGCCTATGCTACCGCTTCTGGCAGGTTGAGCGAGAAAATTTCCTGCGCCCGGTCAATTCCCCGCAACCGATGCCATCCCACCGAAACAAGACGCCTGGTGCACTGCGTCGCCGCGCGCGCGAAACTTTCGGAGACCAGAAGGTGCCGGTCAAGGGAGTCGCACAGACTCTCGATTCGGCTTGCCTCGTTTACCGCGGGGCCGATAACGGTGAAGTCGAGGCGATCCTTGGCCCCCACATTACCGTAAAGTACATCGCCGAGATGCAGCGCGATATCGAGTTGCGTCGTTGGCTTGCCTTCCGCACGCCGGGCCGTATTCAGAGTCTCGGTCCATTGCAGCGCCTCGACAGCCGCATCCAGCGATACCCGGCAGATCGAATCCCGCCCCGTCGCGGACAGATCGAAGGTCGCCAGCAACCCGTCACCCAGATATTTCAGGACTTCCCCACCATGGGAGACGATGGGGCTGGCCATGCAATCCAGATAATCGTCGAGCATGGGCACCAGTTCGTCGCGCGGCAGGGTGTCGGTCAGCGCCGTGAAGCCGCGCAGGTCGGCGAAGAAGACCACCGCATGGATGACATCGACGACGCCGCGCCGGATTTCCCCGCGCAGGATGCGCGTTCCGGCATCCCGTCCGATATAGGTGTCGGCAACGTTGCGGGTGATTTCGGTGCCAAGGATCGTCTTCACGGTCAGCGCGAGACGCGCCAGAAGGCGATCCATGACCGCGATTTCCACATCGAAGAAGCCGCCCGCCCGGGTTGTCGCCCAGGAAATAGCCAGCCCGGTCCGACCGTCAATGACGCCTTCATCGCCGAACGGCAGGATCCGGGCGACATAATCCGTCGCGCCCTGATCGCGAAAAGTTCCAAGAACCGGAAAATCGATCACGGCATCGGGACCTGCCAGGGACCGCCGCAACGTGTAGCTGTCGGTTTCCAGCATGTGGTGGAACGGGCTTTGAATCCAGTCATCGGTCTCCAGCAGCGAGTAGGCGATGGCTTCGCGCACCACGCCCTCGTCGATGCGCCAGCGGAACGATATGGAAGTGAAGCTGGGATGCAGCGTGCGCATGGATATAAAGCAGCGCCACAGCGGGATGCCGAGGCCGCACAGACCTTTGCAGAACCCCTCAAGAACATCCTCCAGCGGCGAACCGCGCAGCCCCTGTTGCACCAGCCAGTCGCTCAGCGCCTGGACCCGCGCACCGTCGGCCTCCCATTCCGGCGCTATGAGGATTTCGTCTGACGGCACGGCATTCCACCTTCCCGGAAACCCGTCCTATTCGGCGGGTAGATCAGATCATGGTTTTTTGGAATCACCTCTGGCGATCCAACAAACACGTGAATCTGATCTATCTTGTTGAAGATATAGATGGTGTAACGGGCTTCTGGCCAGGTTTGAGTATCGTAGTGGTCATCCCTCACAATGATGATGTTGAACGGAGTCAGGCATTGGGCCTGCCCCAAGCATCCAGGGAGGGATGACCATGGAGAATTATGTCGGAATAGACGTCTCGCTGGAAGCATCAAGTATATGTGTTGTTGACGGATCGGGTGCGGTTTTGCAGGAAGGCAAGGTTTTTAGTGATCCGGAACCGCTGATCGCCTGGCTTTCCGGCCTTGAGGGTTCGGTGGTTCGCGTTGGACTGGAAGCGGGTCCGTTGTCGCAATGGCTTTATGCGGGGCTCCGGGACGCCGGTTTCGCGGTTGTGTTGCTGGAGACGCGCCCTGTTCGCACGGCTTTCAAGACGATGCCGGTGAAGACGGGCCGCAAGGATGCGCGGGGTATCGCGCAGTTGTTGCGTCTTGGCTGGTTCCGTCCGGTGCACTGCAAGTCGCAGGAGACGCGCGCGCTTCTGGCGGCGCGCAAGCTGCCGCAGGTGAAGCGGCACGATGTTGAGATGAGTATCCGGGGCATCCTTCGGGGTTTCGGGCTGAAGGTGGGCAAAACGACGCGCCGGCATGACCGTGCGGGAGGATAGATAAAAAAGGAGCAAACAAGGATTTTCCGGGACGTTCGCCCCCGGAAAACAGGGCCCCTTCACCGGGACGCGGGATCGGGTCAGATCGGGAAGGTGCTAAGTGCGGCCAGCACAGCCAGGCACGTTTAAAATAGATTGGGCGGCCCGGTTCTTCCAACCCCATCATGCAGCGACCATTGTGTCGACTGCGGACAGAAGAGAGAGCCCGGTGAGAAGATCGTTGTTGCGAGGGATTGACAAACGAACGCCCGTTACGGAAGAACCTTCACATGGTTGGTTGGATCGCCAGAGGTGATTCCGACCAACCGTGATCTGATCTAGCGGGGTCGGGCGGGAAACGCCGGGACCAGCAGCTTGATCCCGGCCGCCTCCAGCGCCTGTTTTATGGCGCCGTTTACCGCGTAGCGGTTCTGGAAATAGGTCTTGCTCGGCACCCAGTAGCGCAGGCCGAGCGCGATGGCGCCATAATCGAAATCGTGAATACCGACCTGCGGCGCCGACGCATTGATCATCGTCACATGCTCCGCGATGACACGGCGGATGATGTCCGTCGCCCGGCTTGTGTCCGCGTCGATGTCCACATAAATGACCGATTCGACGATGCGATTGGCGTCTGAATTGACCAGGATTTCCCCGACGATTTCCTTGTTCGGAATGGTGATGCGTTCACCGTCCTCGCCCCGCAGATAGGTCGCGGCCATTTTCACTTCCTCGACAACGCCGCTGACGCCCTTCACGGCGATGGTATTACCGACAACGAAGGGGCGGGTAACGATGATCGCGAGTCCGGCGGCGTAATTGGACAGCAATCCCTGCAGCGCCAGGGTTGCGCCGAAGGCGCCCGCACCCGCCAATGCGATGAACGGGGCGATGGTGATGCCGAAATTGCCCAGCGTGATGATGATCGTGAAGACAATCAGGACAATGCGGACCAGATTGGCGATGAAACGGGAAAAAGTAATGTCCATCGCCTTGCGTTCGCACAGCCGCAGGACCCGCCCCGCGAGCCAGTTCGAAACAATGAGCCCGACCGCGAGGACGACCAGAGCGCCGAGGATCCGGAACCCGTAGGCGATAGCGAATTCCATACCCTTCTCGATCAGCCCGGTCAGCGATTCGATATCCACCTCCATTCGACCCCCCCCCTGCGCTTCGGTGTTTCACTTCGCTGTCACATTATGGCAGATTGCCATAATAACGACGCTGAAACAGAGGAAACTTCATGCGGATTCTTATTGCACTGGTGCTGCCATGGCTGCTGTTTTTCACCATCGGACGGCCCCTTGCCGGGATCATCTGCCTCATCCTCCAGCTGACCGTGATCGGCTGGATTCCCGCGGCGATCTGGGCGGTCTATTCGCTCAGCCAGTACAATACGGACAGGAAGATAGACGCGCTGAAGGCTTCCCACTAACCGGACCGGAATATGGCAATGCCGCGAATCACCGGGGGTACCGTCATCAGGCTGCTGGTACTGTCCCTCGTCGTCGGGCTGATTCTGGCAGGGCTCAATATCGACCCGCAGAATATCCTGGTTTCCATGCGCGATGGCGCGATAAAGCTGTTCGATATGGGCGTGGACCTGTTCGGCTGGGCCTTCACCTATGTCCTGCTCGGCGCGGTTGTCGTCATTCCGATCTGGCTGATCGTCTATATCTGGCGGTATATGCGCGGCAGCCGCTAGATCAGATCATGATCGAAACCCGATCTAATCAGAATCCGGATTGATAAAGTCTTCCGGCGGCAATGGCTTGTACGGCAGGTTCGCCAGTATGCCGGCGATGCCTTCAACGAAGCGTTTTATAGTCAGCCCTTCTCCGGCGGGCGCGGGCGCCGCCGGGCGCTGCGTTCGGGCAATTGCCGCCGGGGCAGTCGGTATCGGCCGCGCCGGCAGGCCTTTCGATGCCTGCGCCATGATATCCTGCCACAGCGCCGCGGGCAGCTGCCCGCCGGTCACGCGCTTTGTCGGCGAATCGTTGTCGTTACCGAGCCAGACGCCGGTGACGAAATCCGCCGAATAGCCGACAAACCAGGCGTCGCGGTGATTCTGGCTGGTGCCGGTCTTGCCCGCGACGGGGCGATCGGCCAGCGCCGCGGCGCGGCCGGTGCCCCGCGTCACGACCTCCCGCAGCATCCCGTTCATGGCGTCCAGATAGGCCGGCGCGATGACATGCCCCAGATCCGTATCATCACGGCGGTAAATGACCGAACCGTCGCGGGTCCGCACCTCCAGGATGCCATGCGGCACGATTGCCTGGCCGCCATTGGCAAAGGGCGCATATGCCGAGGTCAACTCCAGCAGGCTGACCTCCGACACACCCAGGGAACTCGACGCATGCGGCGTTATCGGCGAGGTAATGCCGAGCCGCCGCGCGGTATCGACGACCCTGTTCCGGCCGGCCTTGCTGGCGACCTTCACCGTGACCGTGTTGACCGACCTGGCCAGCGCGTCGCGCAGCGTGATATCCCCCAGATATTTGTTAGAGAAATTACCCGGGGTCCAGCCGTCCACCGTGACCGGCGAATCGCGCAGGACCGTATCCGGCCGCAACCCGGCTTCCAGTCCGGCCAGATAGACAAATGGCTTGAAGGCGGAACCGGGCTGGCGCTGCGCCTGAACCGCGCGATTGAACTGGCTGCCCGCATAGGACTGGCCGCCGACCATGACCCGCACCGCGCCGCGATGGCCCAGCATGACCACGGCGCCCTGCCCCACGCCCCGTCGCTTGCCTTCCTTCGCCAGCAAACGGTTCACGGATGCTTCCGCCAGGCGTTGCAGCCTGGGATCGAAGGTCGACAGCACGATGAGGTCTTCATCGCGATTGCCGATGAGGAGCGGCAGCCGTTCCTCCACCCAGTCGACGAAATAGCGGGAACTGGCCGTGCGGGACTGCTCCATCAGCCGGGCCGGCGCCTTGCGCGCCGCGGCCGCCTGTTTCTCGTCGATATAGCCGGCAGCAACCATGTTCTGCAGCACCTGCGCCGCGCGGTCGCGCGACAGTTTCAGGTCGTTGGTGGGCGCATAGCGCGACGGCGCCTTCAGCAGTCCGGCCAGCATCGCCGCTTCCTGCAGGTTCACCTGACGGGCGGATTTACCGAAATACCGCTGCGCCGCGGCTTCGACGCCATAGGCGCCCGCCCCCAGGTAAACCCGGTTAAGATACAGGGTCAGGATATCGTCCTTGGTCAGCCGCGCCTCGAGCCACAGCGACAGCATCAGTTCGCGAATCTTGCGCAGCACCGTTCGGTCGGGCGTCAGGAACAGGTTCTTGGCCAGTTGCTGTGAGATCGTGCTGCCGCCCTGGACAACCCGGCCGGCTTGGAAATTGGCCAGCATCGCGCGGCCGAAGCCGATGATATCCATGCCGAAATGATGGTAAAAGCGCCGGTCTTCCGTCGCGATCACCGCGCGCGGCAGGTGGGGCGGCATCTGGGAGACGTCGATCAGCACCCCGTTGAACGCGCCACGCTGTTCCAGGACGCCGCCATCGGCGGCCAGCACGGTGATGCCGGGGCTTTGCTTGACCCGCCACAGATCGGCGGTTTCGGGCATTTCCGGCGCCATGAGCAGGAACAGCGCCGCCCAGATGACGCCAAGCGAAATGAACGCGGTCGCCAGCAGGCTGGCAAGGCGGCGCATCAGGGAACGCTTGCGAACCGGCGGTGCTTTCTGCTTCGTTTTCGCAGATTTCGCAGGTTTCTTTTTCGGTGTCTTTGCCAAACCGGGCGCTCATTCCCCGTCGCGTTTCAGGGGCGACAGGGTGAACCCTTTCGATGCGGGCTGCAGGTCATTTCCGCTGCCCGCGCCGGCACCCGCGAAGCGGCGATAAATCTGCCGGATACCGCGCCATATTTTCGGCAGGAGCCACATGGCAATCAGAATGAAGACGAACAGGAAACCGAGGAACACTGTCGGCTGGAATACCGCGAGCGACAGTCCGGCGACAACAGCGACATCCTCGAAAATCGACGCGGCCCAGTTGCTGAACGGTTCGGGCGAGGTATTGATCACCGCACGGCTGCCGGCCTTCGTGGCGTGGCTGCCGGCGGCGACAGCGGCGCCCCCCAGCAGCGCCAGCGCCACCATGTAATCCTCGCCCAGTCCGGCCGTGGCGCCCGCGGCCATCAGGGCGCCGGCCGGAATGCGGATAAAGGTATGCACCCCGTCCCACAGGCTATCGACGCCCGGAATCTTGTCCGCAAAGAATTCGATAATGTAGACGGCACCGGCAATGACCAGAACCACGGGGCTGCTCAGCGGGTCCAGCCCGGCGGGCAGGTCGACCAGACCGGTCGAGCCCAGCAGGCCCAGGACCAGGACAGTCGCATAAAGGTTGATCCCGCTGGCCCAGGCGGCCCCCATTGCCAGTGTGATGATCGAAAGTGCGTCCAAAACCGGCCCCCGAGATCCCGCGTCTGTCCCGCATTGCAGCTGGCGCGCGGGACACACAGATAGCCCATAAATGGGCAATTCCGCATGAAACGGCAACCGATTTCTACGGCGCCGCAATATCGTTTCCCGGGACGCCTGATTCGGCGGTATCGCGGTTACCGGTCCCGCCCGCCACCGCTCGGGCCGTGAATGGCTCAGGACCGGATACGGCTTTCCCGGTCGAACAGGGCGCGGTCGAAGTTTTCCAACTGCGTCACGACCCGGCCGAAGATACTGTCCGGCGGGTATCTGCCTTCCGCATCCGCCTCCCCCGCCGGCGTATCCATGAACAGCGCCGACGCCTCGTCGATCGTGCGCACGCTCCAGATATGGAATTCGCCGGCCGCGACCGCCGCCGCGACATCGTCCCGCAGGATCAGGTTCTGTTCGTTGGATGCGGGCACGATGACGCCCTGCGTCCCGGTCAGCGCGCCGTTCTCCCGGCAGGTCCGGAAAAAGCCTTCGATCTTGTGATGCGCCCCGCCGATGGCCTGCGCCTCGCCGCGCTGGTTGATCGACCCGGTAATCGCAAGGTCCTGTCGCAGCGGCAGGCCCGACAGGTCCGAGAGAATCGCCAGCAGTTCCGCCAGGGAGGCGCTGTCGCCCTCGACCCCGCCGTAATTCTGCTCGAAGGTAATGGAACAGTTGAAGGATAACGGAAAGCGCCTGGCGAAGTGCCCGGACAGGAACCCCTGCAGCACCATGACGCCCTTCTGCTGGATCGGCCCGCCCATGGCGACGCTGCGTTCGATATTAATCACCCCCAAGCGCCCGACCGAGGCCCGCGCCGTGATTCGCGACGGCCCGCCAAAGGCGTGGTCGCCCATCTGGCGCACGGTCAGCCCGTTGACCTGCCCTGTCGTCCGACCCTCGGTGGCGATCATTAAATGGCCGTCCCGGATCGATTCCTGCATCCGGTCCTCCACCCGCGCGTTGCGGCGGCGGCGGTTTTCCAGGGCCAGCATGACCATCTCCAGCGTGAGCCGTTCCTGCCCGGCCTTGTGCGCCAGTTCGACCGCTTCGATGACCACGTCGTCGACCATCTCGAACCGCGCCGTCAGCTTCCCACGGTTGGCGGCCCAGCGCGATGCGATACCGAGCAGCCGCTGGACTGCCACATCGTCGCACTCGAATCCGCGATGATCCCGCGCGATATTCCGGATCAGTGCCGCGTAACTGGCCGCGTTCTCCGGCGTCACGTCCATGTCGGCATCGATTTCCGCCTTGATCTTGAAATAGGTCTGAAAATCCGGGTCGACTGAAAAGAAACTGTAATACCAGTGCGGCGCGCCGATGATCACAACCTTCAGGTCGAGCGGAATCGCCTTTGGCTGCGGCGCGCCCGCAAGTGGCGTACTGCCGGTACGCTGCAATTCCTCGATCCTGATCTCCCGGTCCCGCAGTGCCGCCTTCAGGTAATCCCAGCTGATCGGGTTACGCGCCAGCGCATCGGCGCGCAGCACCAGAATACCGCCATTGGCGCGGTGCAGCGACCCGGCCCGGATCATCGAAAAATCGGTATTGAGACCGCCCTCCGTCGGCCGGTACTCGATCCGACCGAATAGATTTTCATAGGTCGGGTTGGCTTCCAGCAGCACGCCGGAATTGCTGTCGTCGCTGTGATCGACAAACAGGTTGACCGCATACCGGCTTTCCGGGTTCTCGCGCCTTTGCTCCTCATCGCCATGGACACCGAAGATCGCCAGGTTTTCCAGCACGTCCTCATGCATTTGGACCAGCCAGCGGACCGCGCCCGTATAGCCGCCCAGTTCCTCCTGCACCGCGTCGAACAGCGGCGCAATCGCGTTGTTCGCGGCCTGCCGATAGAGTTCCGTCATCCGGGCGCCGAGCGCGGCCTGTTGCTGGACCGCCCGGCGGTTGACGGCCGCCATCCGCTCGCCGATCTCACGGGCCGCTTCCTGGCGGCGCCCCCGCTCCTCGGCGCTCAATGTATCCGGCGGGACCTGATTGCCCTCGGCATCCACGGAAACGATGGAAGGTCCCTGGGGCGTCTGCACAATATCGATACCCTGCGCGCGCGCCTGGGCCCGCAGGGTATCCATTTCCGCGCCCACGGATTGCTGCAGCCGGCCGCCTTCCGCCCTGACTTCGGCCTGGAAGGCATCGCCGCCAAGCGCCGTCGCCAGCCCTTCCTGAAGTTGGTGCACCAGCAGGGCGATCCGGTCGCGGAACCGCCGCCCGCCCCCCGCCGGCAGGGAAAGCGGGATCGGTCGGTAGCTGCGCCGGAAATTGTTCAGATAGATCCAGTCACCCGCCGGGCCGGTACCCTCGACGAAGGATTCAAGATATTTCATCGTCGCGGTCATGCGGCCGCTGCGGTCCTCGCCGACAACGAAAACATTGAACCCGAGGTCGGCGACATTCAGCCCGAATTCCAGCGCCTGACGGGCGCGGGAATGACTCGACAGGGAAAAGACATCGCCGACGGCCGCCCCGCCGAGGGAAATGGCTGGAAATGCGATATCGGCGGCGTCGAGTTGTCTGGCAGGCATGGTCGGGTCCCCTTCATGTGGAACCCGTGTTTAAAGCAAATCCGGCAAGCTGGGAATTGCCGAAGACGATACCAGGAAACCGCCTTCTGATGTGCTCTAGTTTCAATAAGGTAGATCAGATTCACGCGATTGTTGGATCGCCAAAGGCGATTCCAACAAACCACGATCTGATCTAGCCGAACAGGCCGAGGATCGCCGTCTGGCTCTGCCCCGCCAGGCTGAGGGCGTTGATACCGATCTGCTGGCGCGTATCGATCGCCAGCCGGTTCGCCGCTTCCTCGGTCAGGTCCGCCTCGGTCAGCCTGGCCGCGCCCGATTCCAGCGTATTGGTCAGATCACGGGTGAAATCGAGCCGCGTCTGAAGCGCCGAGGTGCTGGCCCCCAGGGCAGCCGTACTGGTCCGCACACTGGCCTGCGCCGCCTGTGTCTGGGCAAGCGCCGCATCGATGTCGGCGTCCGTGGCGAATGTCGTTGCATTGATCCCGAGACCGGCGCTGGAGGAATCCGCGCCCTGGATCGTCAGGCTGCTGGAACCGTCTTCATTCAGCGAGACTTCCAGATCGTCCGGGGATTCCTGGACCAGGTTGGTCCCGTTGAAGCCGGAATCCCGCGCCAGGCCGTCGATCTGGTTGCGCAACTCGTTGAACTGGCCGGCCAGCGCCGCGCGCTCATCGGGGTTGCCGGTGTTCCGCGCCGCGCGCGCCAGCCCTTCCGCCTGCCGGGTCAGTTCGCCGATAGCGTCCAGCCCGTTGGTGGCCGCCTGAATCGTGCTGATCGCCTGGTCGACCCCGTCCTTGGTGCCGGACAGATCCTGCGCCCGGTTGCTGAGCGACTGCGCGGCGAAAAACTCGCTCGCCCCGTCCAGCGGATCACGGACCCGCAGACCGGACGAAAGGCGATTGTCCGTCTGCGCCCCCTGCTGCGACGTCTGTTGCAGGCTGAAAAGGTTCGCACGAACGGCGCTGGATAATCCGATTTGTTCTGCCATTTTCGTCAGCACCCGACCCGGTATTCTCCGGCTCGCTCCCAATGTTAACGGTCACGCGGAAACAATATATACACCCCACGCCGGAAATCAACTGTAAACTATTGAAACTTAAAGATAATCGTTAACCTTTACAGGACAAATACCGATAAAATTGTATCCGGTTCTGTAAACCTTTGCGCCGGCGAGCGCCTCGATATGCATTGGATCCCGTCCAAGGCCTTGGCATTGCTTCCGAAAACCGGGGAAGAACATGGCGGACGGAAACCGCGAATCGCCGCCCGACCCCGGCTGTTCCGACCGGCATTCCACTACCTGCATAGTCAAACTGGCGACAGGAAATCGACCCTGCTTTCGAGTCGCGCCCAATTCGGGGCACCCTTGCGTTAAAACAGGGATCGAGACTCGTTTTCTGGTGTCTGGACGAATCACGCAATTCGCGCTTCCTTGTCGTCGGCGGCAGAATTTGGCATCGTCACCTCTGCAACAGCAAATTTGGAGAAACCACAAACGTGCAGCAAATCGACTGGCCCACCGCAATATTCGATGTATTGCGCGAAAAGGGCGTGACGCAGGTATGCCATGTCCCCGATGCGGGACACGACCGGCTGATCAAGCTCTGCAACGGGCATAACGACATGTCCGTCACGACGCTGACGACGGAGGAGGAAGGGGTCGGCCTGCTGGCCGGCGCCTGGCTTGGCGGGCAGCGGGGCGTGCTGCTGATGCAGAGCAGCGGCGTCGGCAACACCATCAATGCGCTGGCGCTGCCGGCGGCCTGCCGCATGCCGCTGCTGACCATCGTGTCGATGCGCGGCGAATGGGGCGAAGGCAATCCCTGGCAGATCCCCGCGGGACGCGGCGCGCCCAGGGCGCTGGAAGCCATGGGCGTCGCACTGTACCGAGCCGATACGGCCGAGGAGGTCGGCAGCACCGTCGATGCCGCTGCCCGGATCGCTTTCGACACGAACAATCAGACGGCAGTATTGCTGTCGCAGCGCCTGATCGGCGCGAAGTCGTTCTGATGGCGGGGCAATTGCACAGGCGGGATGTCGTGGCGGTGCTGCTCGCGCCACGCACCCCCGATACACTGGTCGTCGCCGGGCTCGGTTCCTCCGCCTGGGATGTGACGGCGGCGGGCGACAATCCGCTCAATTTCAGCCTGATCGGCGGCATGGGCCTGACGGCGATGATCGGCCTTGGCCTCGCCACGACGCAGCCGGACAAGCAGGTGCTGGTCATCACCGGCGACGGCGACATGCTGATGGGCATGGGATCGCTGGCGACGATTGCGCGGGTTGCGCCCCGCAACCTGTCCATTGTCGTGCTGGACAATGAAATGTTCGGCGAAACCGGCGGTCAGCCAACCCATACCGCCGGGTCGACCGACCTTGCCGCCGTAGCGGCAGCGACGGGTATCCCCAGAACGGGAACGGTGCGGACCGATGCCGAACTGAAGGCGCTGATCCGGTCGATCTATCATGAAACGGGGCCGCAATGCCACGCGGTCAAGATCATGCATGAAGAACTGGTGAGCCTCAAACCGCCGCTCGACGGGGCGTATGCCAAGGACCGGTTCCGGATCGCGCTGCTGGGCGACCAGGCGGCGGTCGGGGGCTATCGGGGTTAGCGCCCGGCGGCAGAGGTCAGGCCGGCGCACGACGCCCCCGCACCGCGTTAGCGGGCGGAATGGTTCCCGGTCGTCCTGCAATGCCGGCCGGCGGAACCGCTTGCGGCGGCCGGTGTTTATCCCGTGGCTGGATCCGCGCGGGCACAAACCGGTCAGGAACGCAAATGGCAGTTGGAAAGAGGCAGCATGATGGAAGGTTCGGGCTTCGCGGCCGTTCTGGGCTGGCTGGCGACGGCGGCGTCGGTTACCAGTTTCGTCCCCCAGGCTGTCAAGATCATCCGGACGCGTGAAACGGCCGATATTTCCATCGGGATGTATGTCCTGACCGTCAGCGGCTTTATGCTGTGGACAGGCTACGGGACAATGATCGGCGCCTGGCCAATCATCGTCACCAACACGATCTGCGCCAGCCTGTCCGCCTTTATCCTCCTGATGACCCTGCTGCCGCGCCGGAAGCGCGAAGCCGTCGCCGACGCCCTTGACCCGGAATAGCGGCGCTTCGCCCTGATTCTATCGGAGGCCGAGGCCGCGGGCGACGATGCCGCGCAGGATTTCCGTCGTCCCGCCCTGCAGCGTCAGTTTCGGCGCGATCAGGATCGCATGCTGCAGCAGGTCGTCCAGCGTCGCGCGGTTGCCCGTTTCCTCATCGATGAAGGCCGCGAGTTCCCGCACCCTGCCCGGCAATGCCTGTTCCCAGTTGGTGCCGAGTTCCTTGACGATGGAGCCTTCCAGCATCGGCTCCTTGCCGGCCTGCAGCATGCCGTTCACCGACACGGACATACGCCGCATCGTATGCAGTTGCGCAACGAGTCGCCCGACTCCCTCGGCGCCGCGCGTATCGGGCCGGTCGCCCAGCGCGCGTACCAGTTCGACCAGCGTATACAGGGTCTCGAGGAACCGCTCCGGCCCGCTGCGTTCATAGGCCAGTTCGGTCGTCGCCTGTTTCCAGGCGGAGTCGATTTCGCCGAGCACATGATTGTCGGAAATGAAGGCGTCCTCGAACACGACCTCGTTGAAATCATGCATGCCGTTCATGAACCGGATCGGGTTCACGGCGATACCCGGCGTGTTCTTCATATCGACCAGAAACTGCGTCAGCCCGTGCCGACGGTTTTCCGTCGTCGCGGGCGATGTACGGAACAGGCCGATCATGTATTCGGCATGATGCGCATTGGTCGTCCATATCTTCGCGCCGTTCAGCAGCCAGCCGCCATCGGCCTTCGTGGCCCGCGCGCTGGCGGCGAACAGGTCCGAACCGGTATTCGGCTCGCTCATCCCGATGCAGAAACAGCATTCGCCGCGCGTGATCCGCGGCAGGACATCCAGCTTGATTTCCTCCGGCGCGTATTTCAGCAGCACCGGGCCGCTCTGCCGGTCAGCGGTAAAATGCGCTCTTGTGGGCGCGGCGACCGCCCGCAATTCCTCGGTCACGACGTAGCGCTCCAGGAAACTGCGTTCATGGCCGCCGTATTTTTTCGGCCAGGTCATGCCGATCCAGCCCTTCGCCCCCAGCTTGCGGCTGAATTCGCGGCTGAAGCCGTCGGTTTTCGGCGCCGTGTTCGGGTCGAATGTCCCCTCGGCGATCTGTTCGTCCAGGAACGCGCGAACTTCAAGGCGCAGCGCCTCGGCTTCGGGGGGAAGGCGGATCGGATCGAATTCGATTGCGCTTGCCATGATGTCTTGATTCCCTTCCCGCTACTGCGCCGTAACCATGGGCCACAGGGCGTCCGCGCCGCGCGCCGCCACCATTTCACCCAGTCGCACGGCCCAGACGCTTTCGCTGCCGAAATCCTCGCGCCACGACCACAGCCGCATCGTATAGCGGTGCAGGATATGCTCGTCGGTAAAACCGATGGCGCCATGCACCTGATGCCCGATTGCCGCCCCTTCGCCGGCGGCTTCGCCTACGCGGGTTTTCGCGGCGGCCACTTCGAACAGCACCTGGTCGTCGAACGATGCGCTGCGGCCCAGCCGGTCCGCGACGGCGCCGACGGCGGCGATGGCGGCGGCGGTCTCACCGCCCAGCCGCGCGAGGTTATGCTGCACCGCCTGGAATTTGCCGATGGGCCGCCCGAAGGCCACCCGTTCCTGCGCATAGTCCACCGACATGTCGAGGATGCCCCGCAAACCGCCGGCGATCTGCGCCGTGCGGGCAGCCGCCCCCATCTGGAACAGCGCGTCCTCGTCTATACCGTCCGGCGCGAGTTCAACAATTTGGGGGATGACCCCGTCGAAACAGACCGTGTCCAGTGCATCGCCCGCCAGATTCTTCCCGGCGGCGATGGCGCAATCGGCGCAGTCCACCAGCGCGACCACGGCATCGTTTCCCCGGCGCGCCAGAACCGCGATGCCCCCGGCATCACGGGCAAAGGGAATTTTCCGGGCGGTGCCGCGCAGTGCGCCGTCGGCGTCCAGTTCGATCCGCTCGCCGCGCCGCGCCGGCGCGACGGTCATCGGCCCCTGCGGCACAACGATATCCGCCCGCGCCAGAAGCCATCCCGCCAGCAGGGTTTCCGCCAGCGGGATCGAAACCGCGTATTCGCCGGCGACCCGCAACACATCGAAGCCATCGGCGATGTCCGCGCCGGCGCCGCCGAGGTCGTCCGGCGTCCAGGCCTGGGTCAGGCCCGCTTCCTCCAGCGTATCCCACAACGCCTGCTTCCAGCTTTCATCGCGCGCATTGAGGATCGTCCGCGGCGCACCGAGATCCTGAAATATCCGTGTCGCGGTATCGATAATGATTGAGTCGGTGTCTTCCATGCCCGCTGGGTTCCCCTGATCCTGGTCCACGGCTGCTGTCTCGTCAGCCGGGAAATGACAGTAATGCAATAATATCCCGCAGCATCGGAGACAATACCCTTGCGCCACTACCATCCGGATTGTCTTTTCTATGTCGTTGCGCACCGGCATCCTGATTGAGGTGATGCAGAGCACGATGAAGATCTCCTCGCTGGTCTTCGGCATCCTCGCGCTGTATCCGGCGCTGGCCACATGGCTGCCCGCCGCGATCTACGGCATCACGTTCCAGTAGCGGATACAACGACGACCAATGCCATCCTGCCCCCCACCAAGCCATCCCGCGCCCCCAACTGTCATCCCGCACTTGATGCGGGATCCATGCCATGACCGCACCTTCGATGCCATTCAGGCGTCACCGTTTCTGGATCCCGCATCAAGTGCGGGATGACAGGTATTGAATGTGAAGACGAACGTGGAACCTGTCAGGACATTCAGTCGCCGATCAGGTATCCGGCCGCCCGGTCGCGCATGCGGAGCATTTCGCCGGCAATTCTGTCCACGCCGAGCGCGTCCATTTTTTCCGTGATATCGATGGCGACCATGCTGCGCGACACCGCCCCTTCGGCGTCGAAGAACGGCACGGCGACAATCGTCACGCCGCTGATATACTCCCCCCGGTCGATCCCGTAGCCGTCCCGGCGGGTCTGTTCCAGCTGCGCCTGCCAGGATTCGAATGTCGGCGGGTTGTCCCATTTCAGCCTGTCGAACCAGCCGCGCAGGGTTGCCTCATCGATACTGCCGAAGGCGGCGACGCAGCGCCCCGTCGCGCTGATCAGCGCGGGAAACCGGCTGCCAAGGTCGACCGAAAGCCGGAAGGGCTGCCGCGCCTGGGACAGCGCCAGCACCACCATATGGCGCCGGTCGACCAGCTGGGTCGCGATCGCCGTCACGCCGAAACCGGTCGAAAGCCCGGTGAGCATCGGCTGGATGACGGTCGCGAAGCTGTTGCGCTGGATGGCGCTGCGGGCGATGGGCAGGATGCCGATATCGACGGCATAGCGCTTCGAATGATCGTCGAAGGCGACCAGCCCCTCATCGACGAGAACCCGGAGAATATGCAGGCAAGTGCTCGGCACAAGGCCCAGGTCCCGCGCCATCTGGTTGACTCCCACGGGCTCGGATGAGGCTCCAAGCCGCCGCAATATCCCGATAGCCCGGGTCACGGCCGGCACCCGCCGATGGGTCGATGGGGAAGACTGTCGTTCTGCCATAGGCGGGGTCCGTCTCTATTATTGTCTATATACAATAATATACTCATATTGACAATGATAATGCCAACCTCATAGGATGGGAAAATCCGGCGCGTGGCGGCGAGCAGCAACGCCGGAAGGAGGGAATCCGTGGCGAGGCTGACCGATTACACGTCCTACAGTGACGCGCAGGCGCATTTTTCCCGCCAGCGGCTGTGGGACCTGTTCGACGGCGCGCGGGAACGGCTGAACATCGCGCATGAATGCGTCGACCGGCATGTTGCCTCCGGCGGCACGGCGCTGCGCATCGCCCATGCCGACGGCGCGGACGAGATCATCGGCTTCGCCGAACTCGCCGCCGGTTCCGCCCGGTTTGCCCATTACCTGCAATCGCGCAACATCGAGCATGGCGACCGCATCGCCGTGATGCTGGAACCGTCGCTGGCGTTCTATATCGCCATGTTCGGCGCGATGAAGGCGGGCGCGGTGGCGGTGCCGATGTTCACGCTGTTCGGGCCGGACGGCATACGCCTGCGCGCGGACGACTGCCGGCCCAGGCTGATCGTCACGAATGTGGAAAAAGCAGAGGACGCGCTATATGACGGCGGCCCCGAAATCGTCGTGGCGGACGCGGCCTTTCTGCAATCGCTGAATGGGTTCGACGACAGTTTCAAATGGCGGACCGCCGGCGACGACCTGGCCGTGCTGCAATATACATCGGGCACCACGCGCAACCTGCCCGAAGCCGTGCGGCATTCGCACCGGTCCATTGTGACCCTGATGATCGCCGCGCTGTACGCGACCGGCATCCGGCCCGGCGACCGGTTCTTCTGCCCGTCATCGCCGGCCTGGGGGCACGGGCTGTGGCACGGAACCTTGGCGCCGCTGGCGCTGGGCGTTTCCACCGGCACGTTCAGCGGCAGGTTCGACGCCGTGCGCCTGCTGCGGGCGCTGCAGGATTTCGGGATCACGAACCTTTCCGCCGCGGCGACACATTACCGGATGATGCGCAATTCGGGCCATGCGGGGGATTACACCTACAGCATCGAGAAGCTTTCCTTCACCGGCGAGCCGATCGACAGCGAGACCGCTGGTTTCGTCGAAGCCCTGTTCGGCGCGAAAGTATGCAGCATGTACGGCACGACGGAGGTCGGCGTCATCCTGGCCAATTACCCTGGCGCCGCGGACCTGGAAGTGCGCGCCGGATCGCTGGGCAAACCCGTGCCTGGCGTCGCGGTCGAAGTGCACGGGCCGGACGGCAAACCGCTGCCGCCGGGACGGACGGGCGAGTTGGTCGTGCGCCGGCGCGATGGCTGGTTCCCGACCAAAGACCTGGGGCGGACCGATGCCGACGGTTATTTCTACCACGCCGGGCGGGCCGACGATGTCATCATCTCCGCCGGCTGGACCATGAGCGCCGTCGAGATCGAGGATGCGATCCTGAAGCATGACCGGGTCGCCGAAGCCGCCGTGATCGGCGTGCCGGACGACACCCGTGGCCAGGTCGTCCGGGCCTATATCGTGCGGAAAGGCGACCCCGCGAGCGGGCTGGAAGCGGAAATCCAGGACCTCGTCCGCGCGAACCTGAGCCGCCATGAATATCCCCGGCAGATCGAATTTGTCGACGCCCTGCCCAAAACCCCGGCCGGCAAGGTCAACCGCAAGGCGCTGCGCGACGCGGCACGGGACGCCTGAACGCCGCCATCCCTATTTGCAAGGAGCACCAGATGAGCACGGATACAGTGGAAGAATTCCCGAAGATCACCGAGGAAGGGCTGGCGGCGCTGCGCGAACGCATCGGGGTGAAGATCGGGAAAACCGCCGAGCCCTGGTGCTACGAGGCAACGCGCGACAACATCCGCCACTACGCCCACGGCATCGGCGACGACAACCCGCTGTGGTGCGATCCGGACTATGCCGCGCAGACGAAATACGGCAACGTGATCGCGCCGCCGAGCTTCCTGTTCGCGACCAACCGCATCATCTCCGGCTATGTCGGCGGCATGCCCGGCGTGCACGCCATGTGGGCCGGCGCGGAATGGCACTGGCGCAAGCCCGTCGCGCGCAATACCGAAATCCGCACCGAGGCCTGGCTGAAGGATCTGATCGAGCACGACACCCGTTTCGCCGGCCGCACGGTCCAGCAGATCTACCACGTGAACTTCTACGGCGATGACGGCGACCTGCTGGCCGAGGCCGACAGCTGGTGTTTCCGCACCGACCGCGACATCGCCCGCGAGAAAGGCACGAAATACAGCGAGGTCAAGGCCGGCCCGCTGCGCGTCTATAGCCAGGAGGAGCTGGACAGCTATTACCGCTACTACGAGGAAGAGGAAATCCGCGGCGCCGAACCCCGCTACTGGGACGACGTGCGCGAAGGCGAGGCACTGCCGACGATGGTCAAGGGCCCGATGACCGTCACCGGCTTCATCGCCTATGCGCAGGGCTGGGGCGGGCTGTATATCCGCGCCAACAAGCTGGCCTGGCGGCAGGCTTCCAGCCATCCGGGGCTCGGCATCAAGAACCGCCGCGGCATCCCCGACTGTCCCGAGCGCGTCCATTGGGAAGAGGAATTCGCCCACAAGGTCGGCGTGCCGGGCGCCTATGATTACGGGCCGGAACGCTGCTCCTGGCTGACCCATCACATCACCAACTGGATGGGCGATGACGGCTTCCTGCAGAAGGCGAAATGCCAGGTCCGCCGCCACAATCCGGAAGGCGATGTCATCCTGATCGACGGCACGGTCAGCCGCAAATTCGTCGAGGGCGGCAAACACCTCGTCGAGATTTCGCAGCGCGCGGTGAACCAGGACGATGAACTGTCGGCCATGGGTTCCGCCGTGGTCGAATTGCCGCATCGCCAGTAAACCAGGGTAATGTCACAAATCGCCGTTACGCCGTAACAGGAGGGGGTGTCCGAATGACCTACAGGCAAATCGAGGTGCGGCCGATCAGCGGCGCGCTCGGCGCGGAGATTTTCGGCGCCGACCTGTCGCGCGACCTGCCGGACGACACCATCGCCGAAATCCGCCGCGCCTGGCTGGACAATCTGGTGATCTTCTTCCGCGACCAGACGATAACCCCGGCGCAGCAGCTGGCGCTGGCGAAGCGTTTCGGCGAGCCGGTGGAATACCCGTTCATCCGGGGGCTGCCCGATTTCCCGGAAATCACCCCGGTGGTCAAGCTGGCGCATGAAACGGTGAATTTCGGCGGGCTGTGGCACACCGACACGACCTACCAGCAGCGCCCGCCCATGGCCTCGATGCTCTACGCGCTGGAACTGCCGCCCTATGGCGGCGACACCCTGTTCGCGAACTGCTATCGCGCCTACGAAACCCTGTCGGACGGGTTGAAGGCGGTGCTGGACCCGCTGACCGGCATCTACTCGTCGCACAAGGGGCGGGTGGTGGACACGCGCGCCGCGCGCGCCGCGGATTCGCCGAAGGAAGACGCGAAGGTCGCCCGCGTGGCCGAACACCCGGTGGTCCGCATCCATCCCGAAACCGGGCGCAAGGCGCTGTATGTCAGCTTCGCCCATACCACCTGCTTCAAGGGCTGGACCGAGGCGGAAAGCAGGCCGCTGCTCGACTACCTGTTCGAACACCAGACCCGGCCCGAATTCACCTGCCGCTTCCGCTGGGCGGTCGGTTCGGTCGCGCTGTGGGACAACCGCTGCGCCCTGCACAACCCGATCAACGACTACCACGGCTACAAGCGCGTGTTGCACCGCATCACCTTCGCCGGCCAGGAAACGTCCTGACGTTTTCGGGTCGCCTGTCAAAAAAACCCGCCACCGTAATCCCGCACACCCTCCAGTCATCCCGCACTTGATGCGGGATCCATGAACGGCGCCGCGACTCTGGCGTCGAAGGAGTGGTCGCAGCATGGATCCCGGCTCGGGGGCCGGGATGACAGGTTGCGTTCTGCCCCTTGCGCTGACCCGCCCCATCCGCCGACAATCGGACCCGCACAACAGGGGGATACGCCGCATGGCCATGAACTACGACCACGTGATGTCGCTGACATCGCAGGGCAACCGGTTTTCCTACACCGACCGGGAAACCATGCTGTACGCGCTGGGCATCGGCATGGGGCGCGATCCGCTGGACGAGATCGAACTGGCCTATGTGTTCGAGCGCGAACCGCTGAAGACCGTGGCCTCCATGGCCAGCGTGCTGGCCCGGGTGCCGATCATGGCGGAGAGCGGTTATAACCGCGCGATGGTCGTGCATGGCGAAATGAGCATTACCCTCGACCGTCCCCTGCCGCCGGAAGGCGAGCTGATCGCCGATGCGCGCGTCGTGGAAGCCTATGACAAGGGCGAAGGGCGCGGCGCGCTGGTCTATGTCGAAACGAAGGTCCGCACGGCGGATGACGATAAGCCGCTGTTCACCACGCTCAGCGCCTCGTTCTGCCGCGGCGATGGCGGGTTCGGCGGTTCGACCGCACCGACCCCGGAACCCCACACCATGCCCGACCGCGCGCCGGATTTCACCTGCGCGCTGGAAACAAGGCCCGACCAGGCGCTGCTGTACCGGCTGAACGGCGACCGCAACCCGCTGCATTCCGACCCGGCGCTGGCGAAACGCGTCGGCTTCCCGGTGCCGATCCTGCACGGGCTGTGCACCTACGGCACCGCCTGCAAGGCGATCCTGCAGACGGTTTGCGATTACGACCACACCATGATCCGCGGGCTGGACGTGCGCTTTTCCGCGCCCGTCTATCCCGGAGAAACCATCGTCACCGACATGTGGCGCGACGGCAACATCGTGTCCTTCCAGTGCCGCCTGAAGGAACGCGACGTCACGGTCATCCGCAACGGCAAATGCACGCTGGCCTGAACCGGCCAAAACAGGAGAAACGACCATGAGCGAATACGAACGGCCCCTGCCCCAGCCGACGCCGGAGACCCAGCCCTACTGGGACGGCGCGAAGGCGGGCGAGTTGCGGTTGCAGCGCTGCGGCGGCTGCGGCCATGTCTATTTCCCGGCGCGGCCGTTCTGCCCCGCCTGTTCGTCGCGCGATGTGGCGTGGTTCACCGCCAGCGGCAGGGGCACGCTGTTCAGCTATGTCATCAACCACCGCGCGCCGAAGGGATTCGAGGCGCCCTATATCATCGCCGTGGTGCAGCTTGAGGAAGGGCCGCGCATGATGTCCAACCTGGTCGACTGTCCGCAGACGCCCGAGGCGCTGACCCTCGACATGCCGCTGGAGGTCACCTTCGTCACCGCGACCGACGATATCTCCATTCCGCAATTCCGCCCCGTGGGAGCCTGATCCATGAAACAGAAATCCGTTGCCGTCGTCGGCGCCGCCGAAACCACCGGGCTGGGCAGGATCCCCGACATGTCGCAGATCCAGCTGCATGCGGACTGCGCGCTGAACGCCATGGCCGATTGCGGGCTGACCGCGAAGGACATCGACGGCGTCGCCTGCGCCGGGCAGACGCCGGTGGAGGTCGCGCATTACCTGGGCATCACGCCGACCTGGGTGGACGGCACCGCCGTCGGCGGCTGTTCGTTCATGCTGCATGTCCGCCACGCCGCCGCCGCGATCAACGAGGGGCTGTGCAGCACGGTGCTGATCACGCACGGGGAAAGCGGGCGCTCGCAGATCGGCCGCGCCCGGCCGGTGCCGCCGCCCTCCAGCCTGATCGGCCAGTTCGAATTCCCCTACGGCCCGATGGGCCCGCCGACCATGTTCCCCATGCCGGTGATGCGCTACATGAAGGAAACGGGCGCGACGCATGAGGACTTCGCCACCGTCGCCGTGATCCAGCGCGAATGGGCGGCGATGAACCCGCGCGCGACCTTCCGCGAGCCCACCAGCGTGCAGGAAGTGCTGGACAGCCGCATGATCGCCTACCCGTTCCGGCTGCTGCAATGCTGCCTGGTCAGCGACGGCGGCGGCGCGCTGATCCTCACCTCGGCGGAGCGGGCCAAAGATTTCCCGACCAGGCCGGTCTATATCCTCGGCACCGGGGAAAGCGTGGAAACGCCGATGGTGTCGCAGATGGAAAGCTTCACCTCGTCGCGCGCCTTCCGGGTCGCGGGTAAAAAGGCCTTCGACGAGGCCGGCATCGCGCACGGCGATGTCGATCACCTGATGATCTATGACGCCTTCGCGCATCTGCCGGTCTTCGGGCTGGAGGACCTCGGCTTCTGCGAACCGGGCGAGGCGGCGGGCTTCATCCGCGCGCGCAACACCGCCCCCGGCGGCAGGCTGCCGATGAACACCAATGGCGGCGGGCTCAGCTACTGCCACACGGGCATGTACGGCATGTTCGCGCTGCAGGAAAGCGTCCGCCAGATCCGCGGCACGGCCCCGGCGCAGGTGGCGGGCGCGAAGCTGTCCGTCTGCCACGGCGTCGGCGGCATGTTCGCCGCCAGCGGCACCATCGTGTTCTCCAACGAGGCGCCCTGACGCAAGGGAGTGCGGGAGCGGCATGAGACGACAAGGCAATTGCGAAACGGAACTTGTATTTTCGCTGCATCGAGGACGCCCGATCAGGTTCACACGGCGGCGAAAAGCTGGAGCGGTTGATTATTGAGGCATATTTGCCTTGTCGGGATGCGAAATGCCGATGCCATGAATTTGTCACAATTTCGGGACCGGGAATGTGTATGCTGGGTACCGGGAACGGGCAGGCTTCCGCGTGCAACCCAAGGAGTCAGAACCATGCGTAAGGATCATTTACTGCGTACCACCGCCATCACGGCAATTCTGGCATTCGGCCTCGTGGCGCTGCCCGTCCAAATTGATGGCAGCCTGATACCTGCGGATAATGCGGCCCTGGCCCAAGGAGGCGGAGGCGGCGGCGGCGGTGGAGGCAACGGCGGCGGCGGCGGAAACGGTGGCGGCAATGGCGGCGGCAATGGCGGCGGCGGCGGTAGTGATGGCGGTGGCGGAAACAGTGGCGGCGGCGCCGGCGGCAGCAGCGCATCTGGCCACGGCAACAGCAGTGGTCACGCGGGTCAGTCCGGCCCGGGAGAAACCTCTGGACAAGGGCTTTCGGCTTCGGCCGGGGCCGGTCAGAACGCCGGCCAACAAGGTGCACATGCCAGTTCCCTCGGCAATCTGAACGCGGCGCATGCCTCGCCGACCGCGCTGGCGAACGCGGCGCCGAACTCAATTGTCGGTTTGCTGGGCGCTTACGCGGCCGACGTCGAGGCCGGCATGACCACGGAAGAAGCAGTTGCCGCGCTCAGTGAGTTCGGGAACAAATCGGTTGACGAGGACGTGGTGTCCGAAGTCAATTCCCTGCTGGGTGTCGAAACCACCGATCCCGAGGACGACGCGACGACGGGCGAGAATACCGCGGCCGCCGATACGGACACGACTGACCCGGATGCGGAATCGACCGGCGCGACACAATAGAAGCCACCAGGCCTGGATCAGATCACAGTTTACGGGAATCGCCTCTGGCGATCCGGCAGCCATGATCTGATCTATCCCTTTAAATTAAAAGCAAATTCACGTGATTAATCGGAATCACCCGGGTGATTCCGATTAATCACGATTTGCTTTAACGTCGGGAATCAGCCGGTTCGTCCCGCAGGTGCGTGAGCAGATCCGGGTCGATCCCGGTCCCGGTCCCAATCTTCGCGGCGCGGCGATAAGCAGCAATGGCGCGCATGGTGCGCGGCCCGGCAATGCCGTCCACGGGACCGGACTCGAAGCCCCGCGTGTTCAGCGCATGCTGGACGAACATGACCGTGGGGCCATCATCCAGACGCACCCGGTCCGCCTGCAGGGCCAGCGGCGTCCAGTCGGCGGCGGCGGCGATTGCCCTGGCCCGGGCGGCGGCATTCAGTTTTACAGCGATCCTGTCGCGTATCGGCCCCGCCTTGTCATTGCCCTTGCGCGCGGCGCGGTCCAGCCAGACATAGGCCCGTTCCAGGTCCCTCGGGAGCCCCGACCCGGCGGCCCAGGCCAACCCGGTCATGTAAGCGGCATCGGCAACACCCTGCGCCGCCGCGCGCGCGAACCATCGCGTCGCCCAGCCCCGGTTTTCAACGGTACCGCGGCCGGTCTGGTACATCGACCCCGATACGTACTGGGCTTCGGCGTGACCCTGTTCCGCCGCGCGTTCGAGCCAGTCGAGGGCCGTCGCGTCGTCGTGCGCCACGCCGCGGCCCTTCAGATAGGCAAGCCCCAGATTGTATTGCGCGCCGGCGTTTCCCTGGTCCGCCGATTGCCGAAACAGGCCTGCCGCGCGCGATGGGTCGGCGGGCACGCCGCCCCCGCGCAGATATGCGAGGCCGAGCAGGAATTGCGCCTGGCTGTGCCCCTGCGCCGCGGCCCGTTCAAACCAGCGCGCCGCCCGGGTGTCGTCGGCGGGAACGCCCCGGCCCGACCGGTACGCAAGCGCCAGGAGGAATTGCGCCTCGCTGTCACCCTCCCCGGCGGCCTGCCGCAGCAGCGCCGCGCCGCGCGCCTCGTCCCGGGGGACGCCGTCCCCATCCATGAAACGACGCGCCTCGACGGCCCGGGCCGACGGTCCGGCATCGTCGGTCGCGGCGAAAGGGTTGGGAATGACGGCGCAGCCGCCCGCCAGCAGCAGGATCGCAACGGCGGCGGCGAGTCGGGCATGGCATCGTGGCATTGTCTGTGTATCCTTCCGACCAGTCTTGCGCCCGCTCCCCCGTCAAGAATACGCACCGCCGGATTTCATGCAAGGGGCAGCGCCGGCGCCGGCAGGGTACAATCATGAATCGTTAACGTGCGAGGATTTCGGCGCGGAATGCC
>JBBDQU010000082.1 GCA_040905865.1 Alphaproteobacteria bacterium | reverse complement strand
CCGCGAAGGCGGCCGTACCGTCGGCGCCGGCGTCGTTGCCTCTGTTTTAGAGTAAGCGGCTCTTTAGGGGTATAGCTCAGTTGGTAGAGCGTCGGTCTCCAAAACCGAAGGTCCTGGGTTCGAACCCTAGTGCCCCTGCCACTGATTGGACGATGGAATTGGCGTTGTTGCAGCCAGGAAAGCGAGATTAGGGAAATGGCGAAACCGAACCCCGCACTGTTTATGCGGCAGGTCCGCCAGGAGGTTGCCAAGGTAACCTGGCCGACGCGCAAGGAGACCGGCGTGACCACCGCGATGGTCTTCGTGATGGTCGCGCTCGCCTCTATTTTCTTTCTTATCGTTGACAAGATTATTTCGCTTGGCGTGCAGGCAGTTTTGGGTATCGGGGGCTAGACATGGCGAAGCACTGGTATGTCGTTCATGCCTACTCAGGATTCGAGAAAAAGGTTGCCCAGGCGATAGAGGAACAGGCGCGTCTCAAGGGGCTGGACGATCTGCTGGAAGAAGTTCTGGTGCCGACCGAAGAAGTCGTGGAAATGCGTCGCGGATCGAAAGTCAGCGGCGAGCGCAAGTTTTTTCCGGGCTACGTTCTGGTCAACATGGAACTGACCGATGAAACCTGGCACCTGATCAAGGACACGCCGAAAGTAACCGGATTCCTGGGCAGCGGCGGCAAGCCGTCGCCGATCAGTGACGCGGAAGCACAGCGGATCCTGCGCCAGGTGCAGGAGGGCGTGGAACGGCCCAAACCGTCGATTACGTTCGATATCGGCGAGCAGGTCCGGGTCAGCGACGGCCCGTTCCAGTCGTTCAACGGTTTCGTCGAGGATGTCGACGAGGATAAGGCGCGGCTCAAGGTATCCGTTTCGATTTTCGGACGGGCAACGCCGGTCGATCTCGAATATTCGCAGGTCGAAAAACTCTAGGTAATTCGTGCGGGAGGTAAGCCAGTACCGTACCGCGCGGCCGTATAGAAAGGCAAAACATGGCCAAGAAAATCACGGGCTATATCAAGCTCGAAATTCCGGCGGGACAGGCAAATCCCTCGCCACCCGTCGGTCCCGCGCTGGGTCAGGCCGGCCTGAACATTATGGAATTCTGCAAGGCGTTCAACGCGCACACGCAGAACATGGATCCGGGCACGCCGACGCCGGTGGTTATCACGGCATACGGCGACCGGTCGTTTTCGTTTGAGACGAAGACGCCGCCGGCTTCCTACTTCCTGCGCAAGGCCGTCGGAATCGACAAGGGGTCGGCGACGCCGGGCCGCGCCGGCGCCGGTCAGGTGACGAAGGCGCAGCTCCGCGAAATCGCGGAAACCAAAATGGTCGACCTGAACGCGAATGATATCGAAGCCGCGATGAAGATTATCGCCGGCTCCGCGCGTTCCATGGGTCTCGTGGTTGTGGAGTAGGGAAATGGCAAAAATAGGCAAGCGTTTAAAAGGCGCGATGGAACAGGTTGACCGTGACCGCCACTATCCGGTGGAAGACGCGATCAAGGTCGTCAAGGCATGCGCCAGCGCGAAATTCGACGAGACGATCGAGATTTCGATGAATCTCGACATCGATCCGCGGCATTCCGACCAGCAGGTTCGCGGCGTCGTGCAACTGCCGCACGGCACGGGCAAGACGGTTCGCGTGGCGGTCTTCGCGCGCGGCGACAAGGCGGAGCAGGCCCTCGCTGCCGGCGCCGACATCGTCGGCGCCGAGGACCTCGCGGAGAAGATCCAGGCGGGTGAAATGAATTTCGACCGCTGCATCGCGACGCCGGACATGATGGCGATCGTCGGACGCCTCGGCAAGGTGCTGGGCCCGCGCGGCCTGATGCCGAACCCGAAGCTCGGTACGGTAACCCCCGATGTCGCAACCGCGGTCAAGGGCGCCAAGGGCGGCGAAGTCACCTTCCGTGCGGAAAAGGCGGGGATTGTGCATGCCGGCATCGGCAAGGCGAGCTTCTCCGACGAAAACCTTTCCGCCAATGTGCGTGCTTTTGTCGATGCCATCGCCCGCGCGCGGCCAAGCGGCGCCAAGGGCGCCTATATAAAGAAGGTGTCCCTTGCGTCGACCATGAGTCCGGGCCTGAAGCTCGACCTCAACAGCGCGACGGGTAACGCGTAGTACGAATTATCCGGCGGCTTCGGCTGCCGGTACGAATATGGCGGGTTTCGGCCCGCTGTATACTTGTCCGAGACTGCAGGCGCTGTCCTTCGGGGCAGCTTAAACGGTGTTCCAGCCTGCATGAGACAGGAGGTCGCAGGGCGGACCGGCAAAGCCGGCCTGGCTTGAACCTCTCGGACAGGATAGCCGGGTGCGGCGGCGAGTACCGCGCCCATCCTGAAACCGGCCCGTTTTCCTTCGGGAAGCTGGCCAAACGATCGGAGACTAAGCGTGGACCGATCACGTAAAGAAGCGCTCGTAACTGAACTGCATCATACGTTCGAAGGCACGAACCTTATGGTCGTGACCCGGCAAAACGGGATGACGGTACAGGAAATGACCACTCTCCGCGGGCAGATGCGCAAGGAGGGGGCGACTTTTCATGTAACGAAAAACCGTCTTGCGAAGATAGCGCTTAAAGGCACGCAGTTTGAATCCCTGAACGACGCGTTCAGAGGGCCGACGGCGGTTGCCGTTTCGGCGGATCCCGTGGCAGCCGCCAAGGTTGCCGTGGAATACGCCGGCAAGAACGACAAGCTCAAGATTGTCGGCGGCGCCCTGGGTGACAAGCTGCTTGACGTCGACGGCGTCATGGCGCTGGCGAAGCTTCCGTCCCTCGATGCGTTGCGGGGCAAGCTCGTCGGGTTGCTGCAGGCGCCTGCAGGCAAGATCGTGGGGGTCCTCGGGGCGCCCGCGGGACAGCTTGCGCGTGTCTTTGCCGCCTATGGCAAAACGGAATGATGTGTATTCGGAAACCTGCAAACCGAGATTTTCAAGCTAAGGAGTTATACGTAAATGGCTGATCTGGAAAAACTGGTCGAAGAACTGTCGACCCTGACGGTTATCGAAGCGGCCGACCTGTCGAAGATGCTGGAAGAAAAATGGGGTGTTTCCGCGGCAGCGCCGGTCGCTGTCGCCGCGGCGGCAAATGGCGGCGGTGAAGCGGCCGCAGTCGAGGAACAGACCGAATTCGCCGTCATTCTGGCGTCGTTCGGTGAGAAGAAAATCAATGTCATCAAGGAAGTTCGCGCAATTACGGGTCTCGGCCTGAAGGAAGCGAAGGACCTGGTCGAAGGCGCGCCCAAGCCTGTGAAGGAAGGCGTGACCAAGGATGAAGCGGCAGCGATCAAGAAGCAACTTGAGGAAGCGGGCGCTACGGTTGAACTTAAGTAGTCGCAACAATAAGCAGCGTTTGAGGGGGCGCGCCATTCGGCGTTGCCCCCGAACGTGCTGAAACAAGACTTGGTAATACCCTCTCGGGGGTGCGGCATTCGTCGCTGGTATCAGGCAAGATGAGGATGAAAAATGGCAAAATCCTTCACGGCGCGTAAGCGTATTCGCAAGAATTTCGGCAGAATTGCCGAGGTTGCGCCTCTGCCAAATCTGATCGAGGTGCAGAAGGCCTCCTATGATACCTTCCTGATGCCACGGGAGGACGAAGCGTCGCGCCTGGAAGAAGTGTTCAAATCGGTGTTTCCGATCACTGATTTCTCCGACCGCTCGCAGCTTGAATATGTTCGCTACGACCTGGAAGAGCCGAAATACGACGTCGAGGAATGCCAGCAGCGCGGCATGACCTACGGGGCGCCGTTGAAGGTGACGCTGCGTCTTGTCGTCTGGGACGTGGACGAGGAAACCGGGGCCCGGTCGATTCGCGATATCAAGGAACAGGACGTCTATATGGGCGATATGCCGCTCATGACGGCCAACGGCACCTTTGTCGTCAATGGCACCGAGCGTGTTATCGTGAGCCAGATGCACCGTTCGCCGGGCGTGTTCTTCAATCACGACAAGGGCAAGACCCATTCGTCGGGCAAATACCTGCATGCCGCGCGCGTGATCCCGTACCGGGGGTCGTGGCTCGATTTTGAATTCGATGCAAAGGATCTGGCCTATGTCCGCATCGACCGGCGCCGCAAGCTGCCGGCGACGACGCTGCTCATGGCGCTGGACAATGAGGCGACGGCGCTGCGCCGGGCGGAACTGGAGGCCGAAGGCCAGAAGCTCGCGCCGGAGGATGCCGTCGGCATGTCGCCGGAAGATATCCTGAATTACTTCTACGACACGATTGACTTCACCGCGGTCGAAGGCGGCTATAAATGCGCCTTCGACGGTGAGAGCATCCGTGGCCAGACGCTGACCCATGACCTCGTCGATGCCGCTTCCGGCGAAGTTGTCGGTGAAACGGGCGCCAAGGTCACGCCCCGGTTGCTGCGCAAGCTGCAAGAAGCGAAGGTGACGGAAGTCCTCAAGACCGCGGACGAACTGCTCGGGCGGTTCATGGCGAATGATGTTGTCAACGAGGAAACCGGGGAAGTCTTCGCCGAAGCCGGCGACGAAGTCACCGAGGAATCCCTGGCGGCGCTCGCGGAAGCCGGCATTACCGAATTTGCCTTGCTGGCAATCGACTATATCAATGTCGGCCCCTATATCCGAAATACGCTGGCGATCGACAAGAACGCGTCGCGCAAGGATGCGCTGATCGATATTTACCGGATCATGCGCCCCGGCGAGCCGCCGACGCTCGAGACCGCCGAGAACATGTTTAACAGCCTGTTCTTCAGTTCCGACCGTTACGATCTTTCGACGGTCGGGCGGGTCAAGCTGAACTCCCGCCTGAATGTGGAAACGGGCGACCAGGTCCGCATCCTGCGCAAGGAGGATATCCTGGCCATTGTCCGGGTCCTCTGCGACCTGAAGGACGGCAGGGGCGAAATCGACGATATCGATCACCTCGGCAACCGCCGGGTGCGGTCGGTCGGCGAACTGATGGAGAACCAGTACCGCCTTGGCCTGCTGCGCATGGAACGGGCGATCCGCGAGCGGATGAGTTCGGTCGATATCGACTCGGTCATGCCGCATGACCTGATCAATGCCAAACCGGCCGCCGCCGCGGTGCGGGAGTTCTTCGGCTCCTCGCAGCTGTCGCAGTTCATGGACCAGACCAACCCGCTGGCCGAAATCACCCATAAGCGCCGCCTTTCGGCGCTTGGGCCGGGCGGCCTGACGCGCGAACGCGCCGGTTTCGAGGTGCGCGACGTGCATCCGACCCATTACGGCCGCATCTGCCCGATTGAAACGCCGGAAGGGCCGAATATCGGCCTGATCAACAGCCTCGCGACCTATGCGCGGGTCAACAAATACGGCTTCATCGAGTCGCCCTACCGCAAGGTCGCGGACGGCAAGGTTTCCGACGAAGTCATCTACATGTCAGCGATGGACGAAGGCCGTTATACGGTTGCGCAGGCAAATGCGGAGCTGGACAAGGACGGCCGTTTCGTCGAGGAACTGGTCTCGTGCCGGCATGCAAGCGATTACATACTTGCCCGGCCGGAAGATATCGACCTGATGGACGTGTCGCCGAAGCAGATCGTTTCGGTCGCCGCGGCGCTGATTCCGTTCCTTGAAAACGATGACGCGAACCGTGCGCTGATGGGCTCGAACATGCAGCGCCAGGCGGTGCCGCTGATCCGCGCCGATGCGCCGTTCGTCGGCACCGGCATGGAAGAGCAGGTGGCGCGCGATTCCGGCGTGACGATCATCGCCCGCCGGACCGGCGCGGTGGTCCAGGTCGATGCGACGCGTATCGTCGTCAGCGCGGTCGAGGACAGTGCGACAAGCTCCGGGACGCCGGGCGTGGACATCTACAACCTGCTGAAATTCCAGCGTTCGAACCAGAATACCTGCATCACCCAGCATCCGCTGGTGAAGGTCGGGGACCTGGTTGAAGCCGGGGATATCATTGCCGACGGACCGTCGACCCATCTGGGCGAACTCGCCCTGGGCCGAAACCTGCTCTGCGCGTTCATGCCCTGGAACGGCTACAACTTCGAGGACTCGATCCTGCTGTCGGAACGGATCGTGCGCGATGACGACCTTACCTCGATCCATATCGAGGAATTCGAGGCAATGGCGCGCGATACGAAGCTGGGCCAGGAGGAAATCACCCGCGATATTCCCAATGTCGGCGAAGAGGCGCTGAAAAACCTTGACGAAGCCGGCATCGTCTATATCGGCGCCGAGGTCCAGGCGGGCGATATTCTGGTGGGCAAGGTGACGCCGAAGGGCGAATCGCCGATGACGCCGGAAGAAAAACTGTTGCGGGCCATCTTTGGCGAAAAAGCCTCCGACGTGCGCGATACCTCGTTGCGCGTACCGCCGGGCGGCATGGGCACCGTCGTTGAAGTCCGTGTCTTTTCGCGCCGCGGCGTCGACAAGGACGAGCGCGCGATGGCGAACGAGCGGTCGGAAATCGAACATCTCGCCAAGGACCGGGACGACGAACGGCGTATTCTGGAGCGCTGGTATTTCGACCGGCTGAAAAATCTGCTGCTGAACAACACTATCGTCAGCGGCCCCAAGGGGGCCAAGGAAGGCGGCCGGATCACCGAAAACCTCCTGACCGAATTCACGCCGGGCCAGTGGCAGCAGTTTGTCGTCAAGAACGACAAGGTCAATGACGAACTCGAAGCGGTAAAGAACCAGTTCAACGACGCGGTCAACCGGTTCCAGGCCCGTTTCGACGACAAGGTCGACAAGCTGCAGCGCGGCGACGACCTGCCGCCGGGCGTCATGAAGATGGTGAAGATCTTCGTGGCGGTGAAGCGCAAGATCCAGCCGGGCGACAAGATGGCCGGCCGGCACGGCAACAAGGGGATTATTTCCCGCATCGTCCCGATCGAGGACATGCCCTGCCTTGAAGACGGTACACCGGTCGATATCGTCCTCAACCCGCTGGGCGTGCCGAGCCGCATGAATGTCGGGCAGATCCTGGAAACGCATCTTGGCTGGGCCTGCGCGGGCCTTGGCCGGCAGATTCAGGGTGCGCTGGACGTGGCGCGCCGCGAACAGAAGACGGAAAAGCTCCGCGAGGCGCTCAACTTCGCCTATGAGGAGCGTTATGCGGCCGATATCAAGGAAATGGACGATACCGGAATTCTCGACCTTGCATCCAATCTGACCCGCGGCGTGCCAATTGCGACGCCGGTGTTCGACGGCGCCCGCGAAGAGGACATCGTGGCGATGCTGAACAAGGCCGGGCTGGAAGGCTCCGGCCAGGTGACCCTGATCGACGGCCGGACCGGTGAAAAATTCGAACGCAAGGTGACGGTCGGCTATATTTACATGCTGAAACTGCATCATCTGGTCGATGACAAGATCCATGCGCGTTCGATCGGACCGTACAGCCTGGTCACCCAGCAACCGTTGGGCGGCAAGGCGCAGTTCGGCGGACAGCGGTTCGGGGAAATGGAGGTCTGGGCGCTCGAAGCGTACGGCGCCGCCTATACCCTGCAGGAGATGCTGACCGTGAAGTCCGACGACGTGTCGGGCCGTACGAAGGTGTACGAATCCATTGTCCGCGGCGATGACAATTTCGAGGCCGGTATTCCGGAATCCTTCAACGTTCTGGTGAAGGAACTGCGGTCGCTGGGTCTCAATGTCGAACTGAAGCAGAACTGAGACGACGGTAGCAGGGACGGATGGGGACCCAAACGCCATCCGCCAGGACGACGACGACGACGAAACGCGAAAACGCAGGAGTAGCTCGATGAATGAGTTGATGAATCTATTCGGACAGCCCGTAGGCCCGCAGAATTTCGACCAGATCCAGATTTCGATCGCAAGTTCCGATCGTATCCGGTCCTGGTCGTTCGGCGAGATCAAGAAGCCCGAAACCATCAACTACCGGACCTTCAAGCCGGAGCGCGACGGATTGTTCTGTGCGCGGATCTTCGGCCCGATCAAGGATTACGAATGCCTGTGCGGCAAGTACAAGCGCATGAAGTACCGCGGCATCATCTGCGAGAAATGCGGTGTCGAAGTGACGCTCTCGAAGGTGCGGCGCGAGCGGATGGGCCATATCGAACTGGCCTCGCCGGTTGCCCATATCTGGTTCATGAAGTCCCTGCCGAGCCGGATCGGCCTGCTGCTCGACATGACGCTGAAAGCGCTGGAGCGCGTGCTCTACTTCGAAAACTATGTCGTTATCGAACCGGGCATGACGGCGCTGGAGCCCTGCCAGTTGCTCTCGGAAGAAGAATATATCGAGGCGCAGGACGCCTATGGCGCGGAAAACTTCACCGCCAAGATCGGCGCCGAAGCGATCCAGGAAATGCTCGCGGCGATCGACCTGGAGCGCGATCTGGTGCAGCTTCGTCAGGATCTGGCGGATACCAATTCCGAAGCCAAGCGCAAGAAATTCGTCAAGCGCCTCAAGCTTGTCGAGGCGTTCATTGCGTCCAATACGCGTCCGGAATGGATGATCCTCGACGTTGTGCCGGTCCTTCCGCCGGAGCTACGTCCGCTGGTGCCGCTGGATGGTGGCCGTTTCGCGACCTCCGACCTGAACGACCTGTATCGCCGCGTCATCAACCGCAACAACCGCCTGAAGCGCCTGATCGAACTGCGCGCGCCGGATATCATCGTGCGGAACGAGAAGCGCATGCTGCAGGAAGCGGTCGATGCACTGTTCGATAACGGCCGTCGCGGCCGGGTCATCGCCGGCGCCAACAAGCGTCCGCTGAAATCCCTGTCCGACATGCTGAAAGGCAAGCAGGGCCGCTTCCGGCAGAACCTGCTGGGCAAGCGCGTCGATTACTCCGGCCGCTCGGTGATCGTCGTCGGTCCGGAACTGCTGCTGCATCAGTGCGGCCTGCCCAAGAAAATGGCGCTGGAACTGTTCAAGCCGTTCATCTATTCGAAGCTCGAACTCTACGGCATGGCCTCGACCATCAAGGCCGCCAAGCGGATGGTTGAAAAGGAACGCCCGGAAGTCTGGGATATCCTGGAAGAGGTAATCCGCGAACATCCCGTGCTGCTGAACCGGGCCCCGACGCTGCATCGCCTCGGCATCCAGGCGTTCGAACCGGTGCTGATCGAAGGCAAGGCGATCCAGTTGCATCCGCTGGTCTGCACGGCCTTCAACGCCGATTTCGACGGCGACCAGATGGCGGTCCATGTGCCGCTGTCGCTGGAAGCGCAGCTTGAAGCCCGCGTGCTGATGATGTCGACCAACAACATCCTGTCGCCCGCGAACGGCAAGCCGATCATCGTGCCGAGCCAGGACATCGTGCTGGGTCTGTACTTCCTGTCGATCGAGCGGGACGACCATGTCGGCGCACAGATCAGCATCGATTCTGAAGAAGCCCTCGCGGCCGCGATCGAACGCAAGGACATTGTCCTGCGCGGTACGGGAGACATCGCCACCGCCATCGACGGCAGCGATCCCAGGAAAATCTTCAAGGAAATGAAGGCCGGCAAGGTCACCGCCCACCGTGTCCCCGTCTATGACGGCATCGGTGAAGTCTACCACGCCATGGAAAGCGGCAATCTTACACTGCACACGCGGGTCAAGGCCATTTGCAAGGCTTTCGACAAGAACGGCAAGCCGGTCACGAAACGGGTGACAACGACCCCGGGCCGCATGCTGCTGGGTGAAATACTGCCCTATAATCCGAACACGCCGTTTGAAACGATCAACCGGTTGCTGACCAAGAAGGACGTCCAGAACGTTATCGATATCGTCTACCGCCATTGCGGTCAGAAAGAGACGGTAATTTTCTGTGACCGGCTGATGGCGATCGGGTTCAACTGGGCCTGCCGCGCCGGCCTGTCCTTCGGCAAGGACGATATGGTCGTGCCGAAAGCCAAGGAAACGCTGATCGCCGCCGCGAATAAAGACGTCAAGGATTTCGAACAGCAGTATCTTGACGGGCTGATTACCCAGGGCGAAAAATACAACAAGGTCGTCGACGTCTGGTCGAACTGCTCCGACCATGTGGCCGAGGAAATGATGAAGGAGATCTCCGCGCCGGTACCCGGCAAACCGGAAAACTCCGTCTACATGATGGCGCATTCCGGGGCGCGCGGTTCCGCGGCTCAGATCAAGCAGTTGGCGGGCATGCGTGGCCTGATGGCCAAGCCGTCCGGCGAAATCATCGAAACGCCGATTATTTCCAACTTCAAGGAAGGCCTGACCGTTCTCGAATACTTCAACTCCACCCATGGCGCGCGCAAGGGCCTGGCGGATACGGCGCTGAAGACCGCCAACTCCGGTTACCTGACCCGGCGCCTGGTCGATGTGGCGCAGGACTGCGTCATCATCGAAGTGGATTGCGGTACCAGGGAAGGGCTTACCATGCGCCCGGTCATCGAGGGCGGCGATCTGATCGATCCGCTGTCCGAGCGGATTGTCGGCCGTACGGCCGCCGACGATGTCATCGACCCGCAATCCGGCGCGGTCATCGTCAAGAGCGGCGAGCTGATCGACGAGGAAAAGGTGGAACTGATCGACGCGGCCGGCATCGACGAGGTCAAGATCCGGTCCGTGCTGACCTGCGAAAGCAAGGGCGGCGCCTGCGCGAATTGTTACGGGCGCGACCTGTCCCGCGGAACGGCGGTCAATATCGGCGAGGCGGTCGGCGTCATTGCGGCGCAGTCGATCGGCGAACCCGGTACGCAGCTTACCATGCGGACCTTCCACATTGGCGGCGCGGCGCAGCGCGGTGCGGAAGTCTCCTCGGTTGAGTCCAGCATCGACGGCACCCTGTCGATCAACAACGAAAACGTGGTGCTGGACTCCAGCAATCGCCCGGTTGTGATGGGCCGGAATACCGAACTGGTCCTGCGGGACGACAAGGGTCGGGAACGGGCCCGTCACCGGGTGCCATACGGTGCGCGTCTCAGTGTCGCCGATGGGCAATCCGTGACCCGGGGCCAGCGCATCGCCGATTGGGACCCGTATACAACCCCGATCATTTCCGAGAAGGACGGTATTGCCCATTACGTCGATATCCAGGACGGCGTCACGATGCGTGAGACGGTCGACGAGGCGACGGGTATCGCCAGCAAGGTGATCGTGGACTGGAAGCATCAGCCGCGCAGCGCCGATTTGCGCCCCCGCATCACCCTGCGGGACGACAAGGGCGAGGTGGTCAATATGCGTGACGGCGTCGAGGCCCGTTACTTCATGTCGGTCGACTCGATTCTGTCGGTCGAAAATGGCGCCAGGGTGCATGCAGGCGACGTGCTTGCGCGTATCCCGCGGGAATCCTCCAAGACACGCGATATTACGGGCGGTCTGCCGCGGGTGGCGGAGCTGTTCGAGGCCCGCAAGCCAAAGGATTTCGCCATCATCAGCGAGATCGATGGCCGGGTCGAATTCGGCAAGGATTACAAGACCAAGCAGCGGATTGTCGTTCGTCCGGACGATCCGGATCAGGAGGCGATGGAATATCTTATTCCCAAGGGCAAGCACATCACCGTGCAGGAAGGCGACTATGTACAGCGTGGCGACGCGCTGCTCGACGGCAATCCGGTGCCGCATGATATCCTGCATGTCATGGGCGTCGAGGCGCTGGCCGCCTATCTCGTCTACGAAATTCAGGAGGTCTACCGGTTGCAGGGCGTGAAGATCAACGACAAGCACATCGAAGTGATCGTGCGACAGATGCTGCAGAAAATTGAGATCACCGATCCCGGCGATACCATCATGCTGGTCGGCGAACAGGTCGACCGCGAGGAGTTCGAGGAAACCAACGCCAAGGCCCAGGAAGCCGGGGGCCGTCCTGCGCGGGGTAACCCGGTGCTGCAGGGGATCACCAAGGCGTCGCTGCAGACCAAGTCGTTCATTTCCGCGGCGTCCTTCCAGGAAACCACACGGGTGCTGACCGAAGCTTCGGTCAGCGGCAAGATGGACAATCTGGTCGGGCTCAAGGAAAACGTCATCGTCGGCCGCCTGATTCCGGCCGGAACGGGCAGCTTCATGAACCGGATGCGGCAGGTTGCCACAGAGCGGGACAGTGCGCTGGCGATCGCGGCCGAAAAAGCCGTGGATATGGACTCGGATGACGGGTCGTCCGACCAGCAGGAAGCCGTATGAAGGCGTGAATCGGCTTTCTCTCTACAAAGCCGATAGATTCGGATACTCAAAACAGGCCCTGCGCAATTTTATTTCGTTTGTGCGGGGCCGGTTTCCTGTTCGGGCCGGTTCTGTTAACCCCACGGAATATGGGAAAAAACCGCATATGTTTTGCTTGACGCCCTATGGGGCTGTCACTAGTATGCGCCCACTTTCGAAGGGGCTGGCAGTAGGCCTTGGCTGTGAACGCGATAAGATCGCGGCCTAGACGCAGGACCCGAACGTCTGGAAGATATATAGGCCGGTATTGGCTGTTGGGTGTAGCACCTGCACGGTGTCCGGTCGCTGATCGGAAGCCTGTTGTGCGTTTCGTGCTCGTAATCTGCTGAAAAGCCAAGGTTGCGGGACGTGTTCCGGTGGCGCCACCGGGATGCGGAAGAGTGTTTTTTCTGGCGTGAATGACAATGAGTGAGGGCGGCACATGCCGACGATTAACCAGTTGATCCGTAAGCCGCGTAAGGCTCCGCCGACGCGCAACAAAGTTCCCGCACTGGAAGCGTGCCCGCAGAAGCGCGGCGTTTGCACCCGCGTGTATACGACCACGCCGAAAAAGCCGAACTCGGCGCTGCGCAAGGTTGCCCGTGTGCGCCTGACCAATGGTTTCGAGGTGACGAGCTATATTCCTGGCGAGGGCCATAACCTGCAGGAACACTCCGTCGTCATGCTGCGCGGCGGCCGCGTGAAGGATCTTCCAGGTGTCCGCTATCATATCATCCGCGGCACGCTGGATACGCAGGGTGTCGGCGACCGGCGTCAGCGCCGTTCGAAATACGGCGCGAAGCGGCCGAAGTAAGAAGAGGATCGATAGATGTCGCGACGACGCAAGGCAGAGAAGCGCGAAATCCTGCCAGACGCAAAATTCGGTGATCTCGTGGTCAGCAAGTTCATCAACTGTCTGATGATGGACGGCAAGAAATCCGTCGCTGAGCGTATCGTTTACGATGCGTTTGACGAGATTGCGACCAAGACAGGCAATGACCCGGTCAAGACGTTCCACGACGCGCTGGAAAATATCCGGCCGCATATCGAGGTTCGCTCGCGGCGCGTCGGCGGTGCGACGTATCAGATCCCGGTCGAGGTTCGCTCCGAGCGCGCCCAGGCGCTGGCATTCCGCTGGCTGATCGGCGCGGCGCGCGGCCGGTCCGAATATACCATGACGTCACGTCTGTCTGGTGAGTTGATGGACGCATCCGCAAGTCGCGGCAACACGATCAAGAAGCGCGAAGATACGCATCGGATGGCGGAAGCCAACCGCGCCTTTTCGCATTATCGCTGGTAATTTTTACAGAGTCGTTGAGAACGTATCATGTCACGTATTACGCCCATCGAGAAGTACCGCAACATTGGTATCATGGCGCATATCGACGCCGGCAAGACGACGACGACAGAGCGGATCCTGTATTATACGGGCCGCTCGCATAAGATCGGCGAAGTCCATGACGGCAATGCGACCATGGACTGGATGGAGCAGGAGCAGGAACGCGGCATTACCATCACGTCCGCCGCGACAACCTGTTTCTGGACCGATCACCGCATCAACATCATCGATACGCCGGGCCATGTCGACTTCACGATTGAAGTCGAGCGCAGCCTGCGGGTGCTCGACGGCGCCGTCGCCGTATTCGACAGCGTCGCCGGTGTGGAGCCGCAGACGGAAACAGTCTGGCGTCAGGCGGACAAGTATCATGTGCCGCGGATGTGCTTCATCAACAAGATGGACCGGACCGGCGCCGATTTCTACCGCAGCCTGGACATGATCAAGGATCGCCTCGGCGCGGTGGCGATGGTCGTGCAGTTGCCGCTTGGCAACGAGGCCGATTTCGTCGGCGTGATCGATCTGGTCCAGATGAAGGCGATCATCTGGAATGACGAAACGCTTGGCGCATCCTTCGATATCGTCGATATCCCCGCCGACATGGCCGACAAGGCAGCCGAATACCATACGGCGCTGGTCGAACTGGCGGTGGAGCATGACGACGAGGCGATGGAAGCCTATCTCGAAGGGAGCGAGCCGGATGTCGCCACGCTGAAGGCGTGTATCCGCAAGGGGACCCTGGCTGGCGCGTTTGTGCCGATCCTTACCGGTTCGGCGTTCAAGAACAAGGGCGTTCAGCCGCTGCTCGACGCGGTTGTCGATTACATGCCGTCGCCGGTCGATATCGGCGCGACGCGGGGCATGAAGATCGACAGCGACGAGCCGCTCAAGCGGGAACCGAATGACGCGGCGCCTTTTTCCGCCCTGGCGTTCAAGATCATGAGCGATCCTTTCGTCGGGTCGCTGACCTTCGCGCGGGTTTATTCCGGCGTCCTGGAATCGGGCACGTCGGTCCTGAACTCGGTCAAGGGCAGTCGCGAACGGGTCGGCCGCATGCTTCTGATGCACGCCAACCATCGCGAAGACATCAAGGAAGCGTGCGCCGGCGATATTGTCGCGATTGCGGGCATGAAGGACGTGACCACGGGCGACACCCTGTGCAGTACATCGGATCCGGTGGTGCTGGAGCGGATGGAATTCCCCGATCCGGTCATCGAAATCGCGGTCGAGCCGAAGACGAAGGGCGACCAGGAAAAAATGGGCATGGCGCTGGCGCGCCTGGCGCAGGAAGATCCCAGCTTCCGCGTGTCGTCCGATTATGAAAGCGGCCAGACCATCATCAAGGGGATGGGCGAACTGCATCTCGATATTATCGTCGACCGCATGCGCCGCGAGTTCAAGGTGGAAGCGAATGTCGGCGCGCCGCAGGTGGCGTATCGCGAAACGATCACCAAGCCGGTCCATGTGGACTACGTTCACAAGAAGCAGACCGGCGGCTCCGGGCAGTTCGCCCGCGTTCAGATCGATTTCGAACCGGGTGAGCCCGGTTCCGGTTTCGTGTTTGAAAGCAAGGTCGTTGGCGGTTCCGTGCCGAAGGAATACATCCCGGGCGTCCAGAAGGGCCTCGACGGTTCCCGCGGCGCCGGCGTTCTCGCCGGGTTCCCGGTTATCGATTTCAAGGCGACGCTGGTCGACGGGGCGAGCCACGACGTCGACTCATCGGTCATGGCGTTCGAAATCGCGGCCCGCGCGGCCTTCCGGGAAGGTATCCAGAAAGCCGCCCCGCGGCTGCTGGAGCCGATCATGAAGGTTGAGGTGGTGACGCCCGAGGAATATATGGGCGATATCATCGGTGACCTGAACAGCCGCCGCGGCAATGTCGAAAGCATGGACCAGCGCGGGAACGCCCGCGTCATTGTGGCGATGGTCCCGCTGGCGAACATGTTCGGTTATATCAACACGTTGCGGTCAATGAGCCAGGGTCGGGCTCAATACTCAATGCATTTCAATCGTTATGAGCAGGTTCCGCAGGCCGTGGCGGACGAAGTCAAGGCCAAGCTGGCCTAAATTAACGAAGACGTACGAGACAAGGAAGCGACAGGATGGCGAAAGCGAAGTTCGAGCGAAACAAGCCGCATTG
>JBBDQU010000081.1 GCA_040905865.1 Alphaproteobacteria bacterium | reverse complement strand
GCCTGCTCTCAAGCGGATAGGGGCCGTAACATTGCGTTTTTCCGCAGCCTGTTAGGGCAGCGAGCGTGGACTTCAATTTATGCCCGGTCACGATCTCGCCAGTTGTCGCGTCGATCATCATCTCGCACTCACCCTGAACGGTCTGGACCTCGACCTCGTAGAACCATCGTCCGCCCTCCTCGTCGATTGAAGCTTCACTGATCTGGCCACCGATCTGCTTCTCGGCCGCTGACGTATTTGCGTCGTCAGATCATTTTGTTGCTTAAATGAATTTGCAGAACGCTAACGGGAGGAATGACAGCTTTGCGATGTTGGCACTCTAAGTCATTGAAAACTGGCGGAGAGACAGGGATTCGAACCCTGGGTACGCTCGCGCGCACAACGGTTTTCGAGACCGCCCCGTTCGACCGCTCCGGCATCTCTCCACGATTCGTCCACTGGACGGGTCGGCGGGGAACCTAATGAAAACTTTGCCTTGCTGCAAGCAAAGGAATATCGTTCGCGACAATCCGGCAAAAAGCGCGTAAAGGCGTTGACTTGCGGGCCTTCGCTTGTATAGTGCGCGTCGCTTTTCTGCGGGCCGGATATGGCCCGTTTTTATATCGACCCCGGCAACCGAACGCCCATATCCGGCGCCGGCGCCCCTGGGGCCTTAGGAAGAAGTCTAAGATGTACGCAGTCATAAAAACCGGCGGCAAGCAGTACAAGGTCGCTGAAAACGATGTTATCGCGGTGGAGAAAATGGTCGGCGAACCCGGGGATTCGGTGAATCTCGGAGAAGTCCTGATGGTTGGCGATGACAATGGCCAGACCGTCGGCGCGCCGACGGTGGCGGGCGCCGTTGTGGCGGCGACCGTGCTGGAACAGAAGCGCGACAAGAAGGTTATCGTTTTCAAGCTGAAGCGGCGCCAGGATTACCGCCGCAAGAACGGCCATCGCCAGAATCTGACCGTTCTGCGGATCACCGATATCATGGCGGACGGCAAGAAAAAGGCCGCAAAGGCGAAACCGGCCCCCAAGACAGAAGAAGCATCGGCTGATGCGGGCTACGCCCCGGCCGAAGCGAAAACCGAGGAGTAAGACGGCATGGCACATAAAAAGGCAGGCGGTTCCTCCAGAAACGGCCGCGATACCGCGGGCCGGCGTCTGGGCGTCAAGAAGTTCGGCGGCGAGCCCGTCGTGCCGGGCAACATCATCATGCGCCAGCGCGGCACCAAGGTGCACCCTGGTGGTAATGTCGGCATCGGCAAGGACCATACGCTGTTCGCCCTGACCGGCGGCAATGTGCAGTTCCACAAGACCCGGGACCGCACAACCGTATCGGTGGTGCCGCCGGCGTAACGCGCCCCGGCATAGGCGTTTTATCCGGGGGGATGGTTAGCCATTCCCCCTTTTTGTTGGACATCCCCATGAAATTTCTCGATCAGGCCAAGATATACCTCCGGAGCGGCGATGGCGGCTCCGGCTGTATGTCGTTCCGGCGGGAGAAATACATCGAATTCGGCGGTCCCGATGGCGGTAATGGGGGCCGCGGCGGCGATGTTGTCGCCGTTGCGGTCGAGAACCAGAACACGCTGATCGACTACCGCTACCAGCAGCATTTCAAGGCCGAGACCGGACATCACGGCATGGGACGCCAGCGGACGGGCGCCGCAGGCAAGGACGTCGTGCTGAAACTGCCTGTCGGCACCCAGATTCTGGCGGAGGACAGGGAAACCCTGATCGCCGATCTTGTCGAACCCGGGCAGCGGGTGACCCTGGCGCGCGGCGGCGACCCCGGCTTTGGCAACCTGCATTACAAAAGTGCGACCAACCGGGCGCCGCGTCGCGCCGATCCCGGCTGGCCCGGCGAGGAAATGTGGGTCTGGCTGCGGCTGAAGCTGATTGCCGATGCGGGGCTGATCGGGCTGCCGAACGCCGGAAAATCGACCTTCCTGTCGGTGACGTCCCGCGCGACCCCGAAAATCGCGGATTATCCCTTCACGACGCTGCATCCGAATCTCGGCGTGGTGACGGTCGACGAAAGCGAATTCGTACTGGCCGATATCCCGGGGCTGATCGAGGGCGCGCATGAAGGGCTTGGGCTGGGCGACCGGTTCCTCGGCCATGTGGAACGCTGCGGCGTGCTGCTGCATCTGATCGACGGTACGGCGGACGATGTCTGCGCGTCGTACCGGACCGTGCGCCAGGAACTGGAAGCCTATGGCGGCGGACTGTCGGAGAAGCCGGAAATCGTCGGCTTGAACAAGTCGGACTCCCTGTCCGAGAAGGACCTGGAGCAGAAGCGGCTGGCCCTGGTAGCGATAACCGATGCGCCGGTGGTCGTGCTGTCCGGCGTGTCGCGGCGCGGCGTGACGGATGTCCTGCGCGTGCTGTACGAACATATCCGCCAGCGCCGGGCCGCGGATACGGACGAAGCGGAAGAATTCGCCGATCCCGATCCCGCGGAAGCCGGGTGGGCGCCATGACCGACGCCGCCGGCAATCGTCTGACCGGAGCCAAAAGACTGGTGGTCAAGATCGGTTCGGCGCTCCTGGTCGACGAGGCCAATGGCCTGATCCGTCATGACTGGCTGGCGACGCTGGCGGCGGATGTCGCCGCGCGCCGTGCCGCGGGTCAGGAGGTTCTGATCGTGTCCTCGGGTGCGATAGCGGTCGGTCGCCGGTATCTCAATATTACGGGCCGCGAGTTGCGGCTGGAGGAAAAGCAGGCGGCCGCCGCCACCGGACAGATTCAACTGGCGCATGCCTATCGGGAGGCACTGTCGGCCCATGGCATCACGGCGGCGCAGATTTTGCTGACGCTCGACGATACGGAGCGGCGGCGGCGGCATCTCAATGCGCGGGCGACGATGCGGCAGATCCTCGACCTTGGTGCGGTGCCGATCATCAACGAGAACGACACGGTCGCGACCGAGGAAATCCGGTTTGGCGACAATGACAGGCTGGCGGCGCGGGTTGCCGCGATGGTCGGCGCGGAGGTGCTGGTGCTGCTGTCCGATATCGACGGGTTGTACGATTCCGATCCGCGGACAAATCCGTCGGCGACCCATATGGCGAAAATCACGGCGATAACGCCAGCGGTAGAGGCGATGGCGGGCAAGGTGCTGCGCGGTTACGCTTCCGGTGGAATGGTTACGAAACTGCTGGCGGCGAAGATTGCGCTGGCAGGCGGTTGCCACATGTTGATTGGCGATGGCCGGCCGGCGCACCCCCTGCAGGCGCTCGCCGATGGCGGACGCTGTACCTGGTTCATCGCCGAGGCGACGCCCCACAGCGCGCGCAAGAAATGGATCGCGGGTTCGCTCAAGCCGAAAGGGTCCCTCAACATAGACGACGGCGCGGTGAAGGCGCTGAAAAGCGGGCGGAGCCTGCTGCCGGCAGGGGTTTCCGGCGTGTCGGGCCGGTTCGAGCGCGGCGATCTGGTCACGATCATTTCCGCCGACAATCGCGACCTGGGCCGCGGCTTGTCCGCCTATTCCAGCGCGGATACCCTTTTGATCGCGGGACACAAGACGAGTGAAATCGAAGAAATACTCGGCTATCGTGGCCGGAATGAAGTCATTCACCGTGACGATCTGGTGCTTGACTGAGGGGAGGAGATCATGACCGCCACAGCCGCGCGTCAGACTGAAGACAGTATCGAAACGGAAATCCGCCGCATCGGCGCCGCCGCGAAGGAAGCCGGCCGGATACTGGGCCTTGCGGATGGCGCCGCGAAAGACGATGCGCTGCGTTTTGCCGCCGCGGCGATACGGATGCGCCGGAACGAAATCCTGGATGCGAACCGCAAGGATCTGGCCCATGCCGAATCGCGAAACCTGTCGGAGTCGTTCCGGGACCGGCTGACCCTCACGGAAGACAGGATCGAGAGAATGGCTGCTGGCCTGGAGGATGTGGCGGGTTTTCCCGACCCGATTGGCCGCGTACTGGACGAACGGGTAAGGCCGAACGGATTGCGGATTACCCGCGTCAGCGTGCCGATCGGCGTGATCGGCATCATCTACGAATCGCGTCCCAACGTGACCGCCGATGCGGGCGGGTTGTGCATCAAATCGGGCAACGCGGCGATTCTGCGCGGCGGGTCGGACAGCCTCCATTCATCGAGCCTGATTGCGGATTGCCTGCGCCAGGGGCTGCGGCGCGCGGGACTGCCGGAAGATTGCGTGCAACTCGTGCAGACGCGTGACCGGTCCGCCGTCGGCGCCATGTTGCGGATGCACGAGTTTATCGACATCATCGTTCCGCGCGGCGGCCGCAGCCTGATCGAGCGGGTGATGGCGGAAACGAAGATACCGGTGATCGCCCATCTTGAAGGAATCTGCCATGTCTATGTCGATGCGGCGGCGCAGCCGCAGATGGCGCGTGACATCGTGCTGAATGCGAAGATGCGGCGGACCGGGGTTTGCGGCGCGGCGGAAACGCTGCTGATCGATCGTTCGCGGGTCGCGGCACTATTACCGGCAATCGTCGATGACCTTACAGGGACCGGCTGCGTCGTTCGGGGCGACGAAGCGGCGCGCCAGGCCGATCCCCGTATCGCGCCGGCGAGCGAAGCCGACTGGACGACCGAATACCTGGATGCGATCATTTCGGTGAAGGTCGTAGATGGCGTGCGTGACGCCATCGCGCATATCAACCGCTACGGCAGCAACCATACCGACATGATTGTGACCGATGACTATAAGGTTGCGGAACTGTTTCTCGCGGGTGTCGATAGTGCTATCGTCATGCACAACGCATCGACGCAGTTCGCCGATGGCGGCGAATTCGGAATGGGTGCGGAAATCGGTATTTCAACGGGAAAACTCCATGCGCGTGGTCCGGTTGGCGCGGAACAACTGACGACGTTCAAATATGTTGTGCGTGGTGACGGCCAAATTCGGCCGTAGCGTGCGCGTCCGTTCCCGACAATTTTTCCAGGGTCCGACCGCCAGTGCCAAGAGATTCAATGCCAGAATCCGTCCAAAGCCATGAAACGACCGCTACGGAAAAACCGGAGCGCCGGGTCGGCGCTCCGACGAGTCGCGATATTTATGCGCTTTCGCGCATTTCCGGCCGGCGGATCGGCTTGCTGGGCGGTTCCTTTAATCCGGCCCATGAAGGGCACCGCCATATCAGCCTGCTGGCGCTGCGATACCTGAACCTGCATGAGGTCTGGTGGGTCGTGTCGCCGCAAAATCCGCTGAAGCCGGCAGACGGCATGGCAAGCTTCGAGGAACGCTTTGAATTTGCCAGGAAGGTTGCGCGCCATCCGCGCATCCGGGTATCGGATATCGAAGTGCAACTCGGCACCCGCTTTACCCTCGATACGCTGCGCCGCCTGCAGCAGCGGTGCCAGAGGACCCGTCTTGTCTGGCTGATGGGCGCGGACAACCTTGCGCAAATTCCAAAATGGCGGAACTGGAACCTGATTTTCGAGACCGTTCCGGTCGCGGTATTTGCCCGTCCGTCCTATTCGATGCTGGCCCTGGCGGGCAAGGCGGCGCATCGCTATGCGCGAATCCGGCTTCCGTCACGCTCGGCCGCATCACTGGCGAATATGACTCCCCCGGCCTGGACATTCTTTCACTCGCGCCTGCACCAGGCGTCATCGACGCAGATACGGGCCCAGCGCCGGGCGGCCGAATCCGCGACGAAGGCTTGATTTCCAAGTCAATCAGTGCAATTTGGTGAAAATGACGACATGCCCGTCCTGAAAACGCGGATTTACAAGAGGAAAAACGCCATCCCGAGGAAGATCAAGACTCAATTGCCACCTGCCAAGGTCCTGAAGGTAATAGAAGAATCGCTGGATGATGACAAGGCGGCTGATGTTGTCGTAATAGACCTGACCGGAAAATCGAGCATCGCCGATTTTATGGTTATCGCATCAGGCCAGTCGAGCCGGCATGTAAACGCCATGACAGAACACCTCATATCCGTTCTGAAAAACAGCGGATTAAAGGGCGCTACGGTCGAAGGGCAGGATCGCGGCGACTGGGTCCTGGTGGATGCCGGCGATGTCATTGTCCATCTGTTCCGTCCGGAAGTGCGGGAATTCTATAATCTCGAAAAGTTGTGGAGCTTTGAAATGCCCGAAATGGCGGACGCGCCACATGGTTCCGCCGAACGGATCTCCGCAGCCCAGTCGGCCTAGGTGCGTCTGTTGCTGTGCGCTGTCGGCCGCGCCCGCAAGGGGCCCGAACGCGCGTTGTTCGAAAATTTCGCCAGACAGGTGCGCTGGCCCTTTGAGGTCAACGAGGTGGAAGAGCGCCGCAAACTGCCCTTGGCGCAGCAACGGCAGAGTGAAGCCGCCCTGCTGATGCGTTCGATTCCGGCAGACGCGGTGGTGATCGCCCTGGACGAACGTGGAGAGACACTCACCAGCCGCGAACTGGCGGGCCGGATAGCGCAATGGCGGGACGAGGGCCAGGCCTGTATCGCCTTCGTGGTCGGTGGCGCCGGCGGGCTGGACGAATCGGTTCGTGACCGCGCCGACCTGTTGTTGTCCTTCGGTCGGCTGACATGGCCCCATCTTCTCGTGCGCGGCATGCTGGCCGAACAGATCTACCGCAGCCAGCAGATACTGGCCGGCCACCCGTATCACCGGGATTGACGATGTCCCGCGCGGCTTTCGATCCGGCCCGGATCCCTGTATATTCGGTGCAGCTTTTTTCGATGAATGACTGAGAATTGATGTGAGTGTACCCCGTCCCGTTGTTCTATGCGTACTAGATGGCTGGGGGATTCGATCCCGGCGCGATAACAACGCCATCGCTCTGGCGAATACGCCGGTGTGGGATGAGCTTATGGCGCAATATCCCCATGCGCAACTGGAAGCCTCAGAAGGTTTTGTCGGACTGCCCTCCGGCCAGATGGGGAATTCGGAAGTCGGTCACATGACGCTCGGTTCGGGGCGCATTGTCCTGCAGGACCTTCCGCGGATCGACGCTGCGATTGCCGATGACACGGTCAGGACATTACCGGCATTCCGAAAATTCGCTGCTGCGCTGAAAGCCAGCGGCGGGAAGGCCCATCTGCTGGGGCTGATGTCTCCCGGCGGCGTTCATTCGCATCAGGACCAGATCGCCCATCTGGCCAATATACTGGCGGATGCCGGCATTCCCGTTGTGGTGCACGCCCTGCTGGACGGCCGGGATACGCCACCGTCCAGCGCGGCGGGGTATCTGGCGGATTTCCAGGCGGCGGCGCCACGGGCGGTTATCGGCACCGTGACCGGACGGTATTATGCCATGGATCGCGACGGGAACTGGGACCGGGTTTCGCAGGCCTATGCAGCTATCATGTCGGGATCAGGCGAAGCCGCCGCCGATGTCCGTGCGGCGATCGAGCAGGCCCAAGCCCGTGGCGAGACCGATGAATTCGTCCGCGCGACGGTTATTGACGGATATGACGGAATGCGGGACGGGGACGGCGTTGTTTCCGCAAATTTCCGGGCGGACCGGATCCGGGAAATTTTGTCGGCGCTGCTCGAGCCGGATTTTGACGGATTCGCGCGCAGTCAGATCGTCTCCGTGGCGGCAGCTGTCGGGATGACGTCCTATTCCGCCACGCTGGATAACCGGCTTGAGACATTGTTTCCCGCCGAAAGTATCGAAAACGTAATCGGCAAGGTGGTCTCGGCGGCGCATAAAAAGCAGCTGAGAATTGCCGAAACCGAGAAATATGCGCATGTGACGTTCTTTTTCAACGGCGGCGAGGAAGCCGTTTTCCCGGGTGAGGAGCGTATCCTGGTGCCCTCGCCGAAGGTCGCGACCTATGATCTGCAGCCGGAAATGTCGGCGCCGGCCGTAACGGACAGGCTTGTAGCCGCCATTGCGTCCGGGCAGTTCGACTTTATCGTCGTCAATTACGCCAATACCGACATGGTCGGTCATACCGGCGACCTGAACGCCGCGATCCAGGCGGTTCAGGCGGTCGATGCGTGCCTTGGGCGTCTGGTGGCGGCGGTACGGTCCGCCGACGGCATGATGCTGGTGACCGCCGATCACGGCAACGCCGAATTGATGGTTGATGAGGATGACGGCGGTGCATATACGGCGCATACGACAAACCCGGTACCGATTCTGGTTGTCGGCGACGCGGTTTCCGTTTCGTGCGTCCGGAATGGCGGTCTGGGCGATGTGGCGCCGACACTTCTGGACCTGATGGCCGTCAGGCAGCCGCCGGAGATGACCGGCAATTCCCTGATCAAGCGAACCGGAGAGGCGCGTGCGGCGGTATAGATCTGGCTGGATAACCTTCTGGCCGGCGGCGCTGCTGGCCATCCTGTCGGGCGGTGCGGCGGCGTACGCGGCCGAAAAGCCGGAGCGGCAGCTGGAAAAGGTCGAAGAACAGATCAGCCGCGAAATAAGCAGACAGCAAGAACTGGAGGAGCAAAGCCGGAAACTGGCGCTGGAGACGGCCCTGATACGACGGGAGATGATAGAGGCGGCGCGCGGCGCCCAGGAAAAAGAAGGCCTGCTGACCCACCTGGAGACGCAACTGGCCAATCTGGTCGAGGATGCGAAGCAGCGCGAGGAGGCGTTGTCCGCCGAGCGGCGGCAACTCGGCGGTACCCTGGGAGCACTGGCGCGGTTGTCCCGGAATGCGCCGCAGGCGATCATGTTCTCCAGGGGGACGCCTGCCGATATAGCGCACAGCGCCCTGTTGTTGCGGATTGCGGTGCCGCGCATGGGCGAACGTGTCGAAGACCTGTCCAGGGAGATTGAAGGGCTGGTCATGGTGAAACGCGACATCGCGGGAAAGTTACTGAGCCTGCGCAGGGCCGGCGATTCGCTTGACAATGAGCGCGCGAGATTGCGCCGGCTGCTGGACCGCAAGAATGCATTGCGCCGGGATACGGATGCGGCTTACCGGGAGAATGCGGAAAAGATGCGCGCCCTTGCGGCAAAGGCCGGCGACATAAAGGACCTGATGGCGCGCCTGCAGACTCCTGCAAACGCGCCGCGCCCGCCCCGCCCCGCATTGCGCCCGCCGCCGCCGGAGCCGCAGGAAGCGGCATTACCGCCCGAGGCCGGCAGAAATGCGACCGAACCGCCTGTCGGCCTGCGGGATTTCCCCGAAAACGGGCCTGTGACGCTGCCAATTGCGGGGCAGATTGTGGGCCGATATGGCGAATCGCTCGATTTCGGGAATACGGCGCGGGGTGTCCGGCTGGAGGCGCGGCCTTTGGGGCAGGTTGTGGCGCCTTTCGACGGAAAGATTGTCTTCGCCGGCCCGTTTCGCAATTACGGGCAAATCCTCATTATCGAGCATCGGGGCGGATATCATACATTGCTGGCCGGATTGGGAAGGATCGATACGAATGCCGGCCAATGGGTCCTGGCCGGTGAGCCTATTGGTGCAATGGGCCCTCGAAATGATGGCCAGCCAACACTATATTTGGAACTTCGCCGGAACGGTCAACCGATCAACCCATCGCCGTGGCTAGCGGCTGGTAATCAAAAGGTGCGTGGATGAAAGCGATATTTGGCAAAACGATCCTTGCTGTCGGGGTCGTGGCTTATTTTATGTCCGCACCGGCATTTGCCGCTGCGCCGGAAAAAACAGACAAGACGGAAATTTACCGGTTACTGGAACAGTTCGGTGACGTGTTCGAACGTGTCCGGGCATCGTATGTCGAAGAGGTTTCCGACAAGGAACTGGTCGAGGCGGCGATCCAGGGCATGTTGCAGAGTCTGGATCCCCATTCCAGCTACCTCGACAAGAAGACCTTCAGCGACATGCAGGTGCAGACCAAGGGAGAATTCGGCGGTCTGGGGATCGAAGTGACGATGGAGGACGGCTACGTCAAGGTCGTCTCGCCGATCGACGATACGCCGGCGCACAAGGCCGGGCTTGAACCGGGAGACCTTATTTCGCAAATCGACGGCGTGACGGTTCAGGGCCTTAATCTGAGCGAGGCCGTTGAGAAAATGCGGGGGCGGGTCGGGACGGAAATCAAGCTGATGATCCTGCGCAAGGATACCGAGCCCTTCGATGTCACGATCACGCGCGACAATATCCGCATCAAATCGGTTCGGTACCGCGCGGAAGGCAATATCGGCTACATCCGCGTGACCACTTTCAGCCAGCAGACCGATACGGGCGTGCAGGAAGCATTGGCCGAACTGAACGAGGAAATCGGCGAAGGCAATATTCGCGGATATATTCTTGACCTGCGAAACAATCCGGGAGGATTGCTGGATCAGGCAGTCGCCGTTTCCGACGATTTTCTGGACCGGGGCGAAATTGTTTCCACGCGCGGGCGTGTCGAGGAAAACAGCCAGCGGTTTCACGCCCGGCCGGGTGATCTCGCCAAGGGGCTGCCGATTGTCGTGCTGATCAATGGCGGGTCCGCATCCGCGTCGGAAATCGTCGCGGGCGCTCTGCAGGATCACAAGCGGGCGATCGTCCTGGGAACCAAGAGTTTCGGGAAGGGGTCGGTGCAGACGATTATTCCGCTTAGCGGCAGCGGCGCGATGAAGCTCACGACGCAGCGGTACTATACGCCGTCGGGCCGGTCCATTCAGGCCCTTGGCATTGAACCGGATATCGAAGTGACGCCATCGAAGCTCGAACCCCTGGTCAATAATCGACCCGGCCGCTCGGAGAGGGATTTGCTGGGGTCATTGCGGAATGAGAATGAAGGAAGCCAAACCCCGGAGGGTACAGTAGAAGCAACTGAATCGGACGCGGTCGAAAAGCCCTTCGATTACCAACTGGTCAGGGCGATTGACCTGTTACAGGGAATCGCGCTTTACCGTGAGCAAGCCGCCAATTAACCGTTGAGGTAGAGACGCTCTGGTCAGTCTTTCACGCAAGCTGCCGTCACTGCCGAAATTCCCCCTTCCGCTTCCCTGGAAGCGAAAGGGGGCTGATTCGTCCGATTCTGCGCAATCGGACGATTTTTCCGATGTCGACGACTATCTGAAACCGAGCGAATTCCAGAAACGGCTGCCCCTCTACACGCTTCTTGCCGTTGCAGGGCTTACGGTAGTCACTTTGCTGGGTATCATTCTTTGGCTGGAATTTTCGTCGGATGCCGTGACCGATGAAATGCGGGCTGCCCGGCCGCAGGTAAATGTCCGCATGCTGTCATCGTCACGATTGGCCAACGACGAACCGCCGGAACGAGACGCCGCTCACGATTCGGCAGGGGCAAAAAGCAGTTCAAGGAACCGCACGCCGCAAATTCCGGAGTCCGCCAGCGCCGCGCCGACGGTCCTGCATCCGCATCCGGATCCGCAACTGGTTGAGAAAACCGACATCGGGATGCTGCCGGTTATCGGTAAGGATGGCCGCCAGCCCTGGCGCGTCTATTCCCGACCGTTCAACGCACTGGAAAAGCGCCCGCGTGTCGCCGTTGTCATCGTCGGTCTGGGGGTGTCCTTCAATGCCACGGAAAGCGCCGTCCAGGAATTGCCTGGCGAAGTCACGCTGGCCTTCGAGCCGTTTTCGAACAAGCTGAACGAATGGATCGACGCGGCGCGCGGAGCCGGGCATGAAGTGCTTCTCAATATTCCGATGGAGCCGCTGGGATATCCACGGAATGACCCGGGACCGTTCGGCCTGATGACCGGCTTGCGACCGGACGAAAACAAACGCCGGCTCGACTGGATACTGAGCCGGATGACGGGATATGTCGGCGTGACGAATGTCCAGGGTGACCGCTTTTCCGGAAGTGCGGTTGCGCTGCAGCCGGTGCTCCGCGAGCTTGTGAGCAGGGGGCTGCTGTTCGTCGATACGGTGGACCGGACTGTCAGCACCATTACGTCGATTGCGCCAGGCCTGAAACTGCCTCTTGCGGTCAGCAATACAACGGTGGACGCCGTCGCCAGCCGGGCCAGTATTGAACAACAATTATCGGTGGTCGAGCGGATTGCCAGGTCGCAAGGCGCCGCCGTCGTCATCGCGCATCCTTATCCCGTTTCGCTGCGAATCCTGAAACGCTGGATCGGCGGGCTCAACGAGATGGGACTGGCCCTGGCGCCGATCTCGGCGGTGGTCAATCGCCAAAAACTGAAATGACGGGGCCGCAATGACCGATGGTGATCCACGACCCTATCGGAAATGCGTTGGCATCATGATGCTGAACGCGGATGGGCTGGTTTTTGTCGGCGACCGGATCAATACGGACCGGCAGGATTGGCAGATGCCGCAGGGGGGCATCGAAAACGGGGAGTCGCCGGAAATTGCCGCCTTGCGGGAATTGGAAGAGGAAACCGGCACCGACAGGGTGGAAATCATCGGCGAAATTCCCCGCTGGATTTCCTATGACCTGCCCCTCGATATTTCGCACCGTATCTGGGGCGGACGGTACCGGGGACAGTCGCAGCGCTGGTACGCCATGCGCTTTACCGGCGAAGATGAGGATATCTGCCTGGACCGGCATGTGCCGGAATTCAGCGACTGGCGCTGGGTGCCGATCGGCAAGGTTTGCGAACTGATTATCCCGTTCAAACGGCAGGTTTACCGTGAAGTAGTTCGTGAATTTAAGCCCCTTACAGAAAGTCAGGCAATCCGTGGTCGTGCTGTTAATTGACTGTTTATTATTATTTTCATACAATTTTGCGGAATCCTGTCCTTGATTGCTCCCCAAACGGGTGATGCGGAATGGCGGGAATCTGACGAATTTCAGGTTGTGTTTCGTCAATGCGTTTGAGAATGGGAAACGCCGGGCGCAGGATTTGCCGTGCTGTCAGTAACCAACGCAATCGCGATCCCTCAAACCGCACCGCTCCGCGGCGCGGCAGGCGGGAAATATCTGGCGCCACCGGAAGCCGAAGCGCAGGTCGCGTCCCGTGCCGTTGCGGCGTTCCAGCCGGGGCCGCCCGTTTCGCGCCTGGCGCCGCAATCCGTCCCTGAAATCCAGGAGGAGGCCGCCGCCGAAGATGCCGCAGATGAACAGGCCGGCGCATCGGCGGAGGATGAACAGGGCCTGACCGAGGCGGATCGACGCAAGATCGAACGACTGAAGCAACGGGACCGCTTGGTGCGCGAACACGAACGCGCCCATGCGACAGCCGGCGGAGCGATTGCCGGGCCGCCATCCTTTACTTTTGTCACCGGTCCCGATGGCAAGCAGTATGCCGTGGGCGGCGAGGTGTCGATCGATGTAAGCCCCGTAGCCGGCAATCCGCAGGCAACCATCCGGAAAATGGAACAGGTGAAGCGGGCAGCGCTGGCGCCGGCCAATCCGTCCGGTCAGGACAGGCGCGTGGCGTCGCAGGCGGATGCCGCTATCGTCAAGGCGAAGCAGGAACTGGCCGAGGAACGCCGTGAAGAACAGGAAAGTCAACGCGAGCGCGTGTCAGCCATTGAACGGTCTGAAAACAGCATCGGGCGGACGGATCCGGTTTTCGATCCACAGGAACGGTTTCGACGACCTGTCGGCGGGGCCGGTATTCCTCTGGGTTCCGGACTGGCGGGAAGCGGGGAACTCAAGACAAATGTCGGGCTTACCAATCCCGGCGAGCTGCTGAACATGATAGCCTGACGGACGAGGTGTCCGTGTTAATGGGCCCCTGAATAGGTCGGGGAATCCAGCGCCTGCAGTTTTGCCTCTGCAATCTGCAGCGAAACGGCGGCTGTCTCACTATCGGCGGATCCCGCATTTTCCCGCAGGTCGCGCAATTCCTGTTCCAGCGCGGCGCGATTAATATCTTCCAGGCGGATGGCGCCTTCCGCCAGAATCGTGCAGCGTTCGGTCGTGACCTCGGCGAATCCGCCGGCAAGGAAATAACGCTGCGCGACACTGCCGCCATCGAAAACGGCCAGCGTACCGGGCCGGATGGTCGAAATCATCGGCGCGTGTCCCGGAAGAACGCCAAAATCACCTTCTTCGCCCGGGATGACGACCATTTCAACGGCCTGCGTCATCAGCAGTTTCTCGGGCGAGACGAGTTCCAGTTCCAGGGTATCGGCCATTACGTTCCGCTCCGTTTACCAGTCAAGCCTTACGCGGCTTCCGCGGCCATGCGCTTGGCTTTCTCGACGGCGTCCTCAATCGGGCCGCACATGTAGAACGCCGCTTCCGGAAGGTCGTCATAATCGCCGTTCAGAATACCCTTGAAGCCCTTGATCGTGTCTTCCAGTTCGACGAACTTGCCCGGCGATCCGGTAAAGACTTCGGCGACGTGGAACGGCTGCGACAGGAAGCGCTGGATCTTGCGCGCCCGGGTAACGGTCACCTTGTCGTCTTCCGACAATTCGTCCATGCCCAGGATGGCGATGATTTCCTGCAGGGACTTGTAGCTTTGCAGGACTTCCTGAAGTTCGCGGGCAACCTGGTAATGCTCCTGGCCGACGACGCCGGGTTCCATGATGCGGCTGGTCGAATCCAGCGGATCGACCGCCGGATAGATGCCCAGTTCGGCAATCTGCCGGGACAGCACCGTCGTGGCGTCAAGATGGGCAAATGTCGTGGCCGGCGCCGGATCGGTCAGATCGTCCGCGGGAACGTAAATGGCCTGGACCGAGGTGATGGACCCCTTGGTTGTCGTCGTGATCCGTTCCTGCATGTTACCCATATCGGTTCCCAGGGTCGGCTGATAGCCCACCGCGGAGGGGATACGGCCCAGCAGTGCGGAGACTTCGGAACCGGCCTGCGTGAACCGGAAGATGTTGTCGACGAAGAACAGCACGTCCTGGCCTTCTTCATCGCGGAAATACTCGGCCAGCGTCAGACCCGACAGGCCGATCCGCGCGCGCGCGCCCGGCGGCTCGTTCATCTGGCCGTAAACCAGCGCCGCCTTGGAGTCGCCGTCCAGGTTGATAACGCCGGATTCCATCATTTCGTGATACAGATCGTTGCCTTCGCGAGTCCGCTCGCCGACGCCGGCGAACACCGAATAGCCGCCATGGGCCTTCGCGATGTTGTTGATCAGTTCCATGATGATGACGGTCTTGCCGACGCCGGCGCCGCCGAACAGTCCAATCTTGCCGCCCTTCGGATAGGGGGTCAGAAGGTCGATAACCTTGATGCCGGTGACAAGCTGTTCGGTTTCCGTCGACTGCTCGGTGAATACCGGCGCCGGACGGTGAATCGGGAGTTTCATTTTGGTGTTCAGCGGGCCGCGTTCGTCGACCGGTTCGCCGATGACATTGAGGATGCGTCCCAGCGTTTCCGGCCCGACAGGCATCATCATCGGCTCGCCGGTATCGTGCACTTCCTGGCCGCGCACCAGACCTTCGGTCGCGTCCATCGCGATACAGCGGACCGTGCTTTCGCCCAGATGCTGCGCGACTTCCAGAACCAGGCGGTTGCCCTGATTATCGGTCGAAAGGGCGTTCAGAATCGGCGGAAGATCACCATCGAACCGAACGTCGATGACGGCGCCCAGTACCTGGGTCACTCTGCCAACAAGATTTTTCGCCATGGGTTTAGCTCCCGCTTCAAACGTGTTGTGGTCTACAGCGCCTCGGCGCCGGAAATGATTTCGATAAGCTCGCTGGTAATCGCGGCCTGACGGGTTCTGTTGTATCGCAGGGTCAGGCTTTCGATCATGTCGCCCGCATTGCGGGTCGCATTGTCCATTGCCGTCATGCGCGCCGCCTGTTCGGAGGCGAAAGATTCCAGCATCGCACGATAGACCTGGACGGAAAGGTTGCGTGGCAGCAGCGCCGCCAGGATCTCTTCTTCATCGGGCTCGAATTCGTAGCTCGCCCTGCTTTCAGGGTTCGCGTCTTCGTCGGTCTTCGCCGGCAGCGCTGCCGTCTTGAAGGGGATCAGTTGCAGCGGCGTCACTTCCTGGGTCAGCGCCGAAACGAACTTGTTGTAAATGATCGTGCAGACGTCGAATTCGCCGGCCTCGAACATGCCGGTGATTTTTTCCGATACCGTCTGGGCCTGGCTGAAGGCCGGCGCCGGCTTGGCAAGATCCTCGAATTTTTCGACGATGCGGCGGCTCATATCGCGGCGCAAAGCGGTCAGACCCTTGCGGCCGACGATAATGATCTTGACGGTTTTTCCGTCCCGTTCAAGCTGCGCGATCCGTTCGCGGGTAAAGCGGATCAGATAGGCGTTGAACCCCCCGCAAAGACCGCGATCCGATGAAATCAGCACCAGAAGATGGGTGCTGTCGTCCCGCACCGCCAGCATCGGCGGCGCGCTTTCCGGGCTGGCCGCGGCGCTGGCCGCGAGCGACGACAGCATGCGCTCCATCCGTTCCGCATAGGGACGCGCGGATTCGGCCATGTCCTGTGCGCGGCGCAGCTTGGCGGCCGCGACCATCTTCATCGCCGATGTGATGCGGCGAGTCGATGTGACGCTGCTGATCTTGTTTCGGAGGTCTTTGAGATTCGCCATCGCGGCCCGAGTCCCCTACGCCTTTACTGCCGTCTTCCCGTCGGGGCCTAGACGAACCCTTTGGTGAATGCGCCGATTATGTCCGTCAGCTTCTGTCGCGTGTCATCGCTGATTTCGCCTTCGGTTCGGATTGCCGTCAGGACGTCCACATGATCGGTGTGGAAATGTTCCAGCAGGGCGGTCTCGTACCGGTTGATGGCGCTGACAGCCAGCGTGTCGAGGAAGCCGTTCACGCCCGCGAAAATCGAAACAACCTGTTCCTCGACCGCCAGCGGGCTGTACTGGGCCTGTTTCAGCAGTTCGGTCAGTCGCGCACCGCGCGCCAGCAGGCGCTGGGTGACCGGATCGAGATCCGACGCGAACTGTGAGAAGGCTTCCATTTCACGATACTGGGCGAGCTCGAGCTTGATCGAACCGGCGACCTGCTTCATTGCCTTGATCTGGGCGGAAGAGCCGACGCGGGACACCGACAGGCCGACGTTGATCGCCGGACGGACGCCTTTATAGAAGAGTTCCGTTTCCAGGAAGATCTGGCCGTCGGTAATCGAAATCACGTTGGTCGGGATATAGGCCGACACGTCACTGGCCTGGGTCTCAATGACCGGCAGTGCGGTCAGCGAACCAAGGCCGTGGTCCTCGTTCAGCTTCGCCGCGCGCTCCAGCAGACGCGAATGCAGATAGAAGACGTCGCCGGGATAGGCTTCACGGCCCGGCGGGCGGCGCAGCAGCAGCGACATCTGGCGATAGGCGACAGCCTGTTTCGACAGATCGTCATAGATGATGACGGCATGCATGCCATTGTCCCGGAAGTATTCGCCCATGGCGCAGCCCGTATAGGGCGCCAGGAACTGAAGCGGCGCCGGGTCGGACGCCGTGGCGGCGACGACGATGGTGTATTCCAGCGCGCCTTTTTCTTCGAGAATCTTGACAACCTGGGCGACGGTCGAACGTTTCTGGCCGATTGCGACATAGACGCAATACAGCTTCTTCGATTCGTCGTCGCCGGCGTTGATCGTTTTCTGGTTGATGATGGTATCGATTGCCACGGCGGTCTTGCCGGTCTGGCGGTCGCCGATGATCAGTTCACGTTGTCCCCGACCGACGGGCACCAGCGCATCCAGCGCCTTCAGGCCGGTCTGCACGGGTTCGTGCACCGATTTGCGCGGGATGATGCCGGGGGCCTTGACCTCGACGCGGCGGCGTTCTTCGGAAACGATCGGTCCCTTGCCGTCAATCGGGTTGCCGAGACCGTCGACAACGCGCCCGAGCAGACCCTTGCCCGCGGGAACGTCGACGATGGAGCCGGTCCGTTTGACGATGTCGCCTTCACCGATATCCCGGTCACTGCCGAAAATAACGACGCCGACATTGTCGGTTTCCAGGTTCAGCGCCATGCCGCTGATGCCACCGGGAAACTCGACCATCTCACCGGCCTGGACGTTGTCAAGGCCGTAGACCCGGGCCACCCCGTCGCCGACGGAGATGACCTGGCCGACTTCGGCGACATCTGCCTCGACGCCGAATCCGGCGATCTGATCCTTGATGATTGAGGAAATTTCGGCCGCGCGGATATCCATCAGCTCGTACCCTTCATCGCAAGTTGCAATTTGTTCAGCTGCGTGCGCAGCGACGTATCTATCATCTGACTGCCGACCCTGACGATCAGGCCGCCAATCAAACCCGGATCGACCTGCGGCGCAACCGTTACCTTGCCGCCAAGCGATTTCTGCAGGGTTTCCTGCAATGCGCTGACCTGCGCGTCGCTCAACGGTCTTGCAGCAGTGACCTCCGCGGAGATTTCACCGCGGCGGCGCGCCAGTTCCGCCAGAAAACCTTCTATCATCTCGGTCAGCGCAAACAATCGGCGGTTCTTTGCGATCAGGCCGACGAATTTACGCGTCAGATCGGAAACTTCCATCTTTTCAAGGATCGCCGCAATTGCCTTGCCCTGATCGTTGCGATCCAGGACGGGGCTGCGCAGGACGCGCTGCAGGTCCGTACTTTCTTCCACGGCGGCTGTGAGCCGCGCCAGATCGCCGGCAACTGTGTCCAGCAATCCCTGATCATCCGCCAAATCAAACAGCGCGGCAGCGTACCGGCTGGCGATCTCGGAGACAGGCGTCATTGAAGCCAAATGTAAACCCCCTGAAATTCCGGGAAAATCGGGCAAAAATGCCGCAAGAAGTTAAACAGGTCGCGTCCCCGCGAAGCTGCCCCCGCGCGAAATCGAGCGGTGTGTACCATATGCCCCATGGGCTTTCAAGCGATCCACCAGTGCCATTTTGCCGCGCTTGCGAAATGAACGGGCCGGAAAGCGATTACATGAAGCTGTAAGGATCCACGTCGACCTGGATACGCACCGCGTTCGGCGCTTTGATCTGTTTCAACCAGTGGCGCAACCGGTCCTGAACCGGCACGTTTCTGGCCGCTTTCAGCAGCAGTCGCCAGCGATGCCGTCCACGCAGCAGCGCCATGGGGGCAGGGGCCGGACCCAGCATGCGAATCCCGTTCCCGCCTGGCGCCGTACGGGCGAGGTCGCGGGCGACGCGCTCCACCAACCCGGCGTCGCGGCCTGAAACGATCAGCGCCGCAAGCCGGCCGAACGGCGGCCAGCCGCCGGTTTCGCGCATATCGGCTTCCGCCGCCAGAAATCCATCCCGGTCACCGGCGGCGAGCGCCTGCAGAACCGGGCTTTCCGGATTATAGGTCTGCAGCAGCACATGCCCGGCCAATTCAGCCCGCCCGGCCCGGCCGGCGACCTGGTGCAGCATCTGGTATGTCCGTTCGGCGGCGCGCAGGTCGCCGCCGGCAAGACCGAGATCCGCGTCAACGACCCCGACCAGCGTCAGCTTCGGAAAATGATGCCCCTTGGCGACAATCTGCGTGCCTATGACGATATCCACTTCATGGTCCATCACCTGTCGGACGAACGCGTCGGCGTCGGACGGGCGATGGATCGAATCGCTCGTCACGACAATGAATCGCGCGTCCGGCAGGAAATGCATGACTTCCTCGGCAAGCCTTTCCACTCCGGGGCCGCAGGCGACAAAGCTGTCCGCCGCGCCGCAATCGCTGCATTCCCCGGGCCGGGGGCCGGAGAAACCGCAATGGTGGCATTGCAGGCGTCCCGAAAACCGGTGCTCCACCAGCCACGCGGTGCAGTTCGGGCATTCCAGCCGGTGGCCGCATTTTCGGCACAGGGTCAGCGGCGCATAGCCGCGGCGGTTCAGAAACAGAAGCGCCTGCTCCCCGGCGGCGAGGTTTTCCGCAAGGGCGCGGCGCAGGGGCTGCGAAATCCAGCTCTGGCGTTCCGGCGGGTCGCGCCGCAGATCGACAAGAGATATGGCGGGAAGTCTTGCGCCGCCATGCCGATCGGGAAGATGAAGCCGACGGTAGCGGCCGGCCTCAACATTCGTGACAGTTTCAAGCGACGGTGTTGCCGACGCCAGGATAATCGGGATGCCACCGATCTGCGCCCGGACGACCGCCATGTCGCGTGCGTGATAACAGACGCCGTCTTCCTGCTTGAACGCCGGTTCATGTTCCTCATCGACGATGATCAGCCCTAGATTGGTGAAGGGCAGAAACAGCGCCGAACGGGCGCCGACGACAACCTGCGCCTGCCCATTGGCTACGGCGCGCCAGGTTTCCCGGCGCCTTGCCTGGGTCAGGTCGGAATGCCAGCCGGTGGGCGGGGCGCCGAATCGGGTTTCGAACCGCGCAAGCCATTGCGCGCCGAGGGCGATTTCCGGCAGCAGCACCAGCGCCTGTTTTCCCTGCCGAAGCGTGTCGGCAATTGCCTCGAAATAGACTTCCGTCTTGCCGGACCCGGTCACGCCGTCCAGCAGGGTCACCGAAAATACGTTGCCCGATTCGCGCAGCGCCGATACCGCGCCCGCCTGGGCGGGCGACAGCGCCGGGCCAGGTGTTTCCGGATCCGGAGCCCGCTCGGCCGCTGTCGCGGACAATGGCACCGGTACGATCGCCCCGGCCTTGTGCAGTCCGGTGACGACGCCGGGGCTAACTCCGGTTTCATGGACGATATCGGCGCTGCTGCGCGGCGGCCCCGTTCCGAGGAGGGACAGGACCCGTTGCCGCGCCGGGGTCATGCGGAAAACCGGCGGTTTCGGCGCCGCGATAAAGGCGATTCGCGGCTTCGGTGGTTCCAGCGCCTCCGGGACGCTCATTGCCATGCGCAATACGGCGCCGCGCGGCGCGACCGTATAGCCGGCGACCCAGTCGACGAGGCGCCGGTTCTCCGCTGGCATCGGGGGGGCGTTCAGGCGCCTTGCGACATCCTTAAGGCGGCTTTCCGAGATGGCGGGATCCGCGCCCTCTTCGACAATGCTCCAGACAACGCCGATGGCGCGGCGCGCGCCGAGCGGCACTTCGACGAAATCCCCCGGAACGAGCGAGAGTTGTTCCGGTACGCCGTAATCATAGGCATCCGCCAGGGGTAATGGTAAAAGTACCTTGACCCTTGGCTTTGCCGTGGGGGATATCAGGTCGGAAGTCGGTTGGGGATTCGCCATCGTATTTCTTTAACACAATAGCGGTCCGGAGTTGTCCAGCGCATCGGACAGAAAGACCGATTTGTGATACAGAACGATTCCAGCGCACCCCGACGGTGTCGTTGCAATCGCGCCATTCGCCGGAGATGAAGTATGAAATTTTTTGTAGATACCGCCAATATCGACGAGATCCGTGAACTGGCGGATACGGGGCTGCTGGACGGCGTGACGACGAACCCTTCGCTGATCGCGAAGACCGGCCGGAATTTCCTGGATGTCGTCGCGGAAATCTGTGAGGTCGTCAAGGGGCCTGTCAGCGCCGAAGTGGCGGCGACGGATTTTGAGACGATGCTGGCGGAAGGCCGCAAGCTGGCGGGAATCGCCGAAAACATCGCGGTAAAGGTTCCCTTGACACGCGATGGCCTCAAAACCTGCAAGGTGCTCTCCGAAAGCGGCACGATGGTGAATGTGACCCTGTGCTTTTCGGCAAACCAGGCGATCCTTGCGGCAAAGGCGGGCGCGACCTTCATTTCCCCTTTCGTCGGGCGGCTGGACGATCTGGCCACGGACGGCATGGGGCTGATCGACGATATCTGCCGGATTTACGACAATTATCCGGATTTCACGACGGAGGTGCTGGTCGCGTCCGTCCGTTCGCCGATGCATATCGTCGACGCCGCCAAGATCGGCGCGCATGTCGCGACACTTCCGCCCGCCGTATTGTGGTCCCTGTTCAATCATCCGCTGACGGACAAGGGGCTTGCGGCATTTCTCGCCGATTGGGAAAAGACCGGGCAATCGATCCTCTGACACGGATTCATTCAAGATGACGCAGCCAGCATGACGCAGAAATCCACCAAATCGAAAGGCGACGGGCTGAGCGACGCTCGCGTCACGGCCTATCTCCGGGATAACCCTGACTTTCTGGCCCGTAACCCCGACGTATTGCGACTGCTGGCGGCGCCGGATCGCGAACTCGGCGACGGCATTTTCGACATGCAGACGGCGATGATCGGGCAGTTGCGCAGCGAAGTGACGCGGCTGAAGGCGCGGCAGGACGACATCGTTCTGACCACCCGCGCCAATCTCAGCACGCAGGCGCGGGTGCATGAATGTGTCCTGGCGATTCTTGCTGCGAAATCCTTCGAACAGGCGATCCAGATTATCACGACCGATTTCGCCGTGACGCTCGATCTCGACATCGTCACGCTTTGCGTCGAGACCGAAGCCGATGCGGCCGTCCCGGTGAAGACACCCGGCCTGCGCGTCCTGTCGCCCGGTACCGTTGAGGCGACGGTTGGCGAGAACCGCAAGGTCCTGCTGCATGCGGATACGACCGGTGACCCGGAAATCTTCGGCGGCGGTGCGTCGCTGGTTCAGTCCGCCGCCTTTATCCGGCTCGATATCGCCGAGTCGACGCCGCCGGCGCTGGTTGCGTTCGGCGCGCGGCGTCCCGGCAAGTTCCACGCCGAACAGGGCACGGAACTGCTCCAGTTCCTGGGCCGGGTCGTCGAGCGCAGTATCCGAATCTGGCTCGGGGTGCCCTTCTGAGCGCGGCGGAAAATACCATCATCCGCATGGCGCCGGATCTCGCCGCCGTGACGGCGGCGTGGCGGGGCTGGCTGGCCCATGAAAGACGCGTATCGCCGCATACCCAGAAGGCCTATGAAAACGACCTTGATGCGTTTTTCAGGTTCCTCGCCGGGCATCTCGGCGTGCTTCCCGGCCTGGATGACCTTCGCGACCTGCGTCCGGCCGACTTCCGCGCCTGGCTGGCGCGCCGGGCCGCCAGCGGTCTGAGCCGCACATCAACGGCGCGGGCGATGTCCGTTGTGCGGGGTTTCTTCCGATGGTGCGAACGCAATGACCGGCTGACCAATCACGCCATCCGGTCCGTCCGGTCGCCCAAGCTGCCGCATCAGGTGCCGAAGCCGCTGCGGGTCGAGGACGCGCTGGAAACCGTGCAGCGGGTCGGCGATCTGGCGACTGAATCCTGGGTCGGCCTGCGTGACGTCGCCTTGTTTACATTGCTGTATGGCTGCGGGCTGCGCATATCCGAAGCGCTCTCGCTGAGCCGGGCCGAGGCGCCGACGGGCGCGACCCTGCTGGTCACGGGCAAGGGCGGCAAGCAGCGCATGGTGCCGGTCCTGCCGGCCGTTCGCGAGGCGGTGCAGGCCTACATCGCAGCATGCCCCCATGACCTGGCGCCGGAAAGCCCGTTGATCCGCGGCGTCCGTGGCGGACGCCTGAACCCCGCTGTTGCGCAACGGACCATGCGCGCCGCGCGCGGCTGGCTCGGCCTGCCGGAGACCGCGACGCCGCATGCGCTGCGCCATTCCTTCGCCACGCATCTTCTGGCTGCCGGCGGCGACCTGCGCTCGATCCAGGAACTGCTCGGTCACGCCTCGCTGTCCTCGACCCAGCGCTACACCGAAGTCGCGGATTCGACCCTGCTGGCGGAATATCGCGCGGCGCATCCGCGCGCCGGCTGACCGGGACGGGCTGGTGGGTATGGAGCCAAGAATCAAGACGGAACACTGGGTTCACGCGCATCTGCGGCGCTGCGCGATCGAGGCGGTGCCCGCCTTTGTCATCCGGCACGGCGATAACGAACGGGGCATGGTGCTGCTCAAGATCAATACGCTGGGCGACGGGTGCAAGGTGCTGATCCAGGCGCGGGACATTTCCGGGAAACTGGGCTGGCTGGCGGCCTTGAACGGCGACCTGGTCGCGGAAGCCGATGCCGACAGCTATATCGAACGGCAGGTTCGCAACGATCCGGACCTCTGGGTGGTCGAGATCGAGGATCGCGAAGGCCGCCGCTGGTTCGATGGCGAAGAGATATGACGGCGGCGTGACCGTTTCGACGGTGCGAATTCCCTTTTGGGGATTCCCGTGCCATGCTTCGCCGCGACGTCGTCAGGACAGATCAAAAATAAAAGACAGGAGCATATAATGAAGGTCGGGTTTATCGGGCTGGGGACCATGGGGTCCAGTATCGCCCTGAACGCTATCAAGGGGCAGCATTCGCTGACCGTCTTCGATATCAACCGCAATTCCGCCGCGCCGCATGTGGAACTCGGCGCGACATGGGCCGATTCTCCCAGGCAGGTCGCGGAACAGAGCGATGTGGTTTTCTCGTCGCTGCCCGGGCCGCCGGAAGTCGAAGCCGTGACGCTTGGCGAGGGCGGATTGCTGGAAGGCATTTCCGCGGGCAAGGTCTATTTCGACCTCAGCACCAATTCGCCGACGACGATCCGCCGGATTCATGCGGAATTCGCCCGGAAGGGCGCGCATGTGCTCGACGCCCCTGTCAGCGGCGGTCCCGATGGCGCGAAGTCGGGCAAGATGGCGATCTGGGTCGGCGGCGACAAGGCGGTCTACGACGCGAATGTGCAGGTCCTGCATTCGATGAGCGACGCCCCCTTTTATGTCGGTCCGATCGGGGCGGGCGCGGTGGCGAAGCTGGTCCATAACTGCAGCGGCTATATCCTGCAGACGGCGCTGGCGGAAACATTCTCGATGGGCGTCAAGGCCGGTGTCGATCCCGAAGGGCTCTGGACCGCGTTGCGCAAGGGCGCGCTCGGCCGGCGCCGGGTCTTCGACACGATGGCCCGCCAGTTCCTGCCCGGCCGCTTCGACCCGCCCGATTTTGCGCTGAAACTGGCCCGCAAGGACGTCAACCTGGCCTGCGAGGTCGGCCGGGAATATGAAGTGCCGATGCGCCTTGCCAATATGACGCTGATGGAAATGACCGAAGCGATGAACCGCGGCTGGGAAGGCCGCGATTCGCGATGCGCCATGCTGTTGCAGACGGAGCGGGCGGGCGTTGAAATCAGCATCACGGAAGCGAAGATCAAGGAGATCATGGACAAGGACTGACCTTCCGCGCGACGCCGTCCGGCTGAAACACAGTCGGACGGCGTCGTATCAACTTGAGTAAGGCCCGATGACGAACGAAACGCCGGAACCCTATCTGCTGACGCCGGGGCCGCTGACAACCTCGCGTGAAACCAAACAGGCCATGCTGCGCGACTGGGGATCGCGGGATGCGGCCTTTCTCCGGCTCAACCGCGAGGTCCGGGACCGGGTTGCGGCAATCGCCGGGGGCGGGGACGAATTGACCTGCGTCCCGGTGCAGGGCAGCGGCACCTTTGCGGTGGAGGCGATGCTGGCGACCTTCCTGCCGCGTGACGGAAAGTTGCTGCTGGTCGTGAACGGCGCCTACGGGCATCGCATGGCGACGATCTGCGAATATCTGGGCCGCGCTCATACACTTTACGAAACAGCCGAAGACACGCCGCCCGACCCGGCGGTAATAGACGCGATGCTTTCGGACGATGGGGATATCTCCCATGTCGCCATCGTCCATTGCGAAACGACGTCCGGCATCCTCAACCCGGTTGAAGCCGTCGCCGGGGTGGTGGCCGCCAGGGGTCGCCGGTTGCTGGTCGACGCCATGAGCGCCTTCGGCGCGCTGCCGCTCGATATGGGGCAGTTAGCCTGCGACGCCGTTGCCGCATCTGCCAACAAATGCCTCGAAGGTGTGCCGGGCATGGGCTTTGTCGTCTGCCGAAAGTCGGTGCTGGCGGCGGCGAAGGGCAATGCGCATTCGCTCAGCCTCGACCTCCACGGTCAGTGGGCAGCGATGGAATCCACCGCGCAGTGGCGTTTCACGCCGCCGACGCACGTGATCGCCGCCTTTCATCAGGCCCTGAAGGAACATACGGCGGAAGGCGGCGTGGCGGGGCGCGGGGCGCGTTACCGGCGAAACTGCGACATCCTTGTCGCCGGCATGCGCCGGTTGGGGTTCCGGACGCTGCTGCCCGACGACTTGCAGGCGCCGATTATCGTGACGTTCCACATGCCGGCCGATCCAGCGTTCCGGTTCCAGGCGTTCTACGATGCCCTGGCGGCGCGCGGCTATGTCATTTATCCCGGCAAGCTGACGGTTGCGGAGAGTTTCCGGATCGGCTGTATCGGGCGGCTCGACGAATCGGTCATGCGGGGCGTCCTGGAGGCGATCCGCGACACGCTGGACGAGATGGGCGTGCGGCAACGCGGGCCGATGGCGGCCTGAGGGGCCTGTATGGCGAATCCGGAACAGATCACCGTCAACGGCCGCTGCTACAACTGGCCTGCCGCGCCGGTCGTCATCGTATGCATCGACGGGTCGGAGCCGGCCTATATGGACGATGCCGTCGCAGCCGGGCATATGCCATGGCTGGAGAGGGCCCGTTCTACTGGTTTTGACCATGTAGCCGATTGCGTGGTGCCGAGTTTCACCAATCCCAACAACCTGTCCATCGTGACCGGTGCGCCGCCATCGGTGCACGGCATTGCCGGAAATTTCTTCCTCGACCCCGATACGGGCGAGGAGGTGATGATGAACGATCCCAAATTCCTGCGCTGCGGCACGATCCTGGCCGCCTTTGCCGATGCCGGGGCGAGGGTCGTCGTGATTACCGCCAAGGACAAGCTGCGCCTGCAACTCGGCTACAGGCTGAAGGGTATCTGTTTTTCGTCGGAAAAAGCGGATGCGGTGACGCTGGCGGAAAACGGGATTGACGGGGTCTTGGCGCTGGCGGGCATGCCGGTTCCCTCCGTATATAGCCCCGAACTCTCGGAATTTGTGTTTGCTGCGGGTACCCGGATCATGGAACGGGATCGGCCCGATATCCTGTATCTGTCGACGACCGACTACATCCAGCACAAGCACGCACCGGGTACCGCGGAAGCCAATGCGTTTTATGCCATGATGGATTCGTACTGGGCGCGGCTGGATGGGATGGGGTGCACCATCGTGCTGACCGCCGATCACGGCATGAACGCGAAGCACGATACTGCGACCGGCCAGCCGAATGTGGTGTATCTGCAGGAACTGATCGACAGCCGGTTCGGCGCCGGCGCCGGGCGGGTGATCCTGCCCATTACGGACCCCTATGTGGTGCATCATGGCGCGCTGGGGTCCTATGCGACGATCTACCTGCACGATCCGGCGTCAGGATCCGCCATCCGGAGCGACCTTGCCGGTGTGGACGGGATCGCGGATGTGCTGACCAATGCGGAAGCCTGCGCCCGTTTCGAACTGCCCGCCGACCGGGTCGGCGACCTGGTCGTGCTCGGCGAAAGACACATGACGCTCGGCGCCAGCCCCGACCGGCACGACCTGTCGGGCCTGACCGAGCCGCTGCGCAGCCATGGCGGCGCGACGGAACAGCGGGTGCCGCTGATCTGCAACCGCCCGGCAAACGGGTTTTCCGGCGACCGCGGGCTGCGAAATTTCGATGCCTTTGACCTGGCGCTGAATCTGGCGGATTCGACGGCTTCCTGAATGCTTTCAAAGCATCCGGTCGGGGTGGTCGCTGATCACGGCGTCGACCCCCCAGCCGAACAGCGTTTTGGCGCGGTCCCTGTCATTGACCGTGTAGCACAGCAGCGGATAGCCGGCCCGGCGTATTTCCTGCGCGGTTGCCCTGTCCAGGTTCCGGTGATTGCAGTGCAGGGTGGCACAACCCAGCGCCTTCATCTGTTTGCCCCAGTCGCGCCCGATACGGGACAGCAGAAGGCCCCGCTGAAACATGGGGGCGACTTCCCGGATCGCGGCCAGTGAATCGGGTGTGAAGCTGGAAACGAGCGGCGCCGGCAGGTCGCCGGGCCATTCCTCCCGCAGGATTCGGCCGACCGCATGGCCTGTGGCGGCCTCACGACCCGGCGACGGTTTGATTTCAACATTGGCGCCCATGCCGAGCGACGCCAGCAGGCGGATTGTTTCGCTAAGGGTCGGGATTTTTTCGCCGGCATACTTGTCGGAAAACCAGTTGCCGGCATCCAGTCCTTTCAGCGTCCCAAGGGTGAAATTACCAACCGATCCTTCCCCGTCGGTCGTCCGTTCCAGGGTATCGTCATGAAGCAGGACCGGGATATTGTCGAGTGACAGGTGGACATCGAATTCGACCCATTTGACGCCCATATTCGACGCGGCGCGGAACCCGGCGAGGGTGTTTTCCGGCGCATGCCCGGCGGCGCCGCGATGGCCGATGACAGGCGGAAAAGAATGGAAGGCTGGCATTCACTATCCTTCTGGAGGGCCGGCAAACAGTCAGTTGGCGCGATAGTCAAAGGCGCAATGTCACGCTGCCGATATAACCGGCATAAAGGAGCAGAAGCACGACGCCTTCCATCCGATTGATCCGCCAGCCTGTGATAATAATCGGCACCAGAATTATCGCCGACACCAGCACGATCCATTGGTCAATATTCGCAATTTCCGGTGCGATGATCAAAGGCTGGAAAATCGCGCCCGTGCCGAGTACACCGAGAATATTGAAGATATTGCTGCCGACCACATTGGCAATGGCGATATCCGTATGTCGCCGCCAGGCGGCGACCGCTGTCGCGCCGAGTTCGGGCAGGGATGTGCCAAACGCCACCAGGGTCAGACCGATAATGGACTGCGGCACGCCGGCCGCTTCGGCGAGCGTGACGGCTGAATCCACGAGCAGCGATGCGCCGTAGACGAGCCCCGCAATTCCCGCGATCAGATAGCCGCCGATGATCGGCAGGCCGGATGGCGAGCGCGGCATTTCACCGACCATCTTCGAATGCAGTTCGGCCGCGGCGTCATGGGTGCGGATGTCGTGGAAGTAGGTCCAGCAGACAAAGATGAGGAGCGCAAGCACCATTGCTGCGCCTTCCCAGCGCCCGATGACGCCGATATAGCCCAGGACGCATAACAGGATCGACACAGCCACCATGAAGCCTGTATCGCGGAAAACGGCCTTTGGATCGCAGGCCAGCGGGCAAATCAATGCGCCGACGCCAAGGATCAGAAATGTATTCGCGATATTGCTGCCAACGGCGTTGCCAACGGCGATATCGAAGCTGCCTGCCAATGCCGCGCGGACCGTCACGACCAGTTCGGGCGCGGAGGTTCCGAACCCCATGACGGTCAGGCCGATGATAGCGGGCGAAACGCCCATCATACGCGAAAGTCCGACCGCACCCCGCAATGCCAGTTCACCGCCCAGGATAAGCAGTCCCAGTCCGATACAAAGAAACAGAACTTCCATTAACGCTTGGGTATCCCCGTTGAGACGGCGCAGCGCCTGACATGGAAAGACCGGTGCGGCAGTTCAAGGATCAAAAGCGAATTCGATCAGCATCGCCGGCCGGGACCGACGACACGGATGGTTGATTTTGACGGCGAGAAGGAGGCAATGTTATAGAACGCAGTGCCAACACATTCAAAATTCGGAATTCGAAACTGAGGAGACGCGAGAATGGGTTACAGCCTGAAGCAGTTTTCCACCGATTGCCATAATATCCTGGCCGCGGACCCGGGCCCGGACGGGCTGGAAAAGGTCCGTGTCGCGCTTGAACGGGCCCTGGTTGACCCCGAATTTGTCGCGGAGAATATCGGCCCCGACGAGGACTCGCCGCGCAAGCTGCTGTACCAGGATCCGGAGCTCGATTTCTGCATTTTTGCCCATGTCCGGGGCAACAAGGCGGTCAGCCCGCCGCACGATCACGGCAGGACCTGGGCGATATACGGTCAGGTCGCCGGCGTGACGGAAATGACCCTGTGGAAAAAACTGTCGGAGCCCAAGGACGGCAAGCCCGGTACGGTCGTGGCGCAGGAGGTTTACGACCTGAAGCCGGGCATGGCCCGCCTGTATGACGTCGGTGTCCTGCATTCCCCGAGTCGCGAACTGCCGACGCGCCTGATTCGCATCGAAGGCCGCAACATGGACCACGAACCCAAACGCGACCGTTATGTCGAGGTCGAGACGGCGGCCTGATCTGTTTCACGAGGGAGGAACCTGTGATGGCTCACACGCTGGAATCGTTTGCCGCGAAATGTCACGAACTGCTGAAGGCCGACCCCGGTCCCGCTGGCCGCGACAGGGTCGTGGCGGTGCTGGAGGACGCGCTGAAGGACAAGGCCTTCATCGCCGAAACCGTCGGCCCGGACTTCAGCGCCGGTCGCGAGATCCTGTATGAGGACAAGGAGCTCGGGTTCTGCATCCTGGCCCATGTCCGCAAGGCGAGCAACGCCAGCCCGCCGCATGATCACGGGCCGACCTGGGCGATTTACGGCCAGGCCTCCGGCAGCACCGAAATGACCGACTGGCGCAAGCTGAAGGCGCCGCAGGACGGCAGGCCCGGCGAGGTCGAATTCGCCGGCAGCTACAGCGTGAAGCCGGGCATGGCCAAGCTTTACAATGAAGGCATGCTGCACTCTCCCGCCTGGAATGCCGAGGCGCGGCTGATTCGCCTCGAAGGCCGGAATGTCGAGACGATCAGGCGGGACCGCTACGTCGTCGCCGAAACCGCAGCCTGATCCGCGGCCCGGTCGCCGCCTGCGCGGCGGCCTGGCGCGCCTGGCGCTGGACGTCCGGTTTGCGATATCCGCCAGAACGGAAAATGGACCATGAACGACGCGGTTGAAAATCGGGCGGATCGCGACGGCGTCACCATTCGCATCGCGACGCGGGCGGATATCCCGGGGATTGTCCGGATGCTGGCGGATGACCCGCTGGGCGCGGGGCGCGAGCAGTATGCCGACCCGCTGCCGAAAGCCTATCTCGATGCGTTCGACGCCATGCAGGCGCAAACGGGCAACGACATACTGGTCGCCGAAATCGGCGGCGCCGTCGTCGGCTGCCTGCAACTGACCCTCATCCCCGGGCTCAGCCGTCTCGGCATGACCCGCGCGCAGATCGAAGGCGTGCGCGTGGATGGCCGGTACCGCGGCCGCAAAATCGGCGAACTGCTGATGCGGGATGCGATCACCCGGTCTCGCGACGCCGGCGCGGGACTGGTGCAGCTGACGACCGATATCTCCCGTCCCGATGCCCACCGTTTCTACGAGGCGCTCGGATTCGTGAACAGCCATGCGGGCATGAAGCTGCCGCTCGGCTGAGCCTGCCCATTGACCGGCGCGAGGCTTGAGGATAGCAGATAAAGCAAATCGTGATTAATCGGAATCGCCTGCGGCGAATCCGATTAACACGTGAATTTGCTTTAATTCTATTTTTGTAAAGCAGATTCACGCCTTTAATCAGGCGCAAGGATTGCGTCAGATTAATGGCGATCTGCTTTATCGTGGCGCGGGCAATTTCGCGGTGGGGAGACCGGTCATGGATGCCAGTTATGATGCTATCGTCATCGGTGCGGGGATCGTCGGCAGCTGCGTCGGTTTCGAACTGGCCAAACGCGGCTTCCGGACCCTGAACATCGACCGCCTGCCGGCGGCGGGATACGGCTCCACCAGTGGGTCCTGCGCGATCGTCCGCTTCCATTATTCGACCCTCGACGGCTGCGCGCTGGCCTATGAGGGGGTGTTCATCTGGCGCAACTGGGCGGCGCACCTTGGCGTCGCGGATGAACGGGGCCTCGCCGAATTCCGCAATGCCGGCTGCATGGTGCTGCGCACCGAGGCGAACGACTACCTGCATCCGATGTGCGAACGGATGGATGAAATCGGCATTCCCTGGGAAGACTGGGACCGGGCGCAAATCCTGCGGAAACTGCCCTTCCACGACCTGCGCCGCTTCGCACCGGCGAAGCGCATGGACGATGCCGGCTTTGGCGAACCGACCGGCCCGGCGCTGGACGGCGCGGTGTATTTCCCCGATGCGGGCTATGTCAACGATCCGCAGCTTGCGGCGCATAACGTGCAGCGCGCGGCCGAAGCCCGGGGTGCTGCGTTCCGTTTCAACGCGGATATCGTGGCGATACGCCGGCAGGGCGGCCGCGTCGCCGGCGTGACGCTGGCGGACGGCGCGCGCATCGATGCGCCGGTCGTGGTCAATGTCGCCGGGCCGCATTCGGGCAAGGTCAACGCGATGGCCGGCGTCCAGGACGGCATGAATATCCGGACCCGCGCCCTGCGGCAGGAGGTGGCGCATGTGCCGTCGCCGCCCGGCTTCGATTTCGAGCATGACGGCTGCATCCTGACCGACAGCGATGTCGGCGCCTATGCCCGCCCCGATTCCGGCAATCACCTGCTGATCGGCAGCGAGAACCCGGCCTGCGACCCGCTGGACTGGGTCGATCCGGACAATTTCGACCGCAATTTCACCGACCAGTACACGGTGCAGCTGTATCGCGCCGCGCAGCGCATGCCGACCCTGCCGGTGACCGGTCCGACGCGGGGGACGGTGGAGCTCTACGATGTCTCCGACGACTGGATCCCGATCTACGACCGCACCGACCTGGACGGTTTCTACGTGGCCATCGGCACCAGCGGCAACCAGTTCAAGAACGCGCCGACCGCCGGCCGCCTGATGGCGCATCTGATCGCCGAATGCGAAAACGGGCATGACCACGATGCGGCGCCGCTGCGCTTCCGCCTGCCCAATATCGGCCGGGATATCGACCTCGGCCATTACGCGCGCCGGCGCGAGATCAACCGGAACAGCAGTTTCTCGGTGCTGGGGTAGGGCGCCATGCGGGACATCCACATGCCCGTATGGCTGGGCAGCGCCAGCCTGTCGCGCGCGGTCGTCTTTTCGGCCCTGTTCTTCATCGAGGCGTTCGCGCGGACCGTTCTGCTGGCGGTGATCCCGCTGCAGGCGCTGCGCCTGCTGGGCGGCGCGCAGGAGGTCAGCATCGCGTATTTCGTCTCCGGGCTGATCGGCGTGCTGGGCAGCCTGATGGTTCCCTGGGTGGTGCGCCGGATCCGGCGGCGCACGGTGCTGACTTACAGCATCCTGTCGATGATCGCCTCAACCGTCCTGTTCGCCCTGCAGACGCCGCCGGCGCTGGTGGCCGGCCTCGCCCTGCAGGCCTTCGCCACGACCAGCCTCGCCATCACCATGAACCTCTATGTGATGGACCACATCGCCCGGCGCGAAATGAACCGGTTCGAGCCGCTCCGCATGTTCCTGTCGGCCAGCGCCTGGGCGGTCGGGCCCTGGCTCGGCGTCTGGCTCTCGGTCCATGCCAGCATCCATGCGGCGTTCATCGTCTCGGCCGTCGCGTCGCTGGCGATGCTCGCCTTCTTCTGGTACCTCCAGCTCACCGACAACCCGGCGGTCGCCTTGAGAAGTCCGTTGCGGTCGCCGAACCCGCTGCGCTACCTGCCGCGCTTCTTCGCCCAGCCGCGGCTCAGCCTGTCCTGGTTCCTCGCCTTCGGCCGCTCCGCCTGGTGGCAGCTGTTCTTCGTCTATGCGCCGATCTACGCGGTCACCAACGGCTTCGACGAGGTGACCGGCGGCGCGATCGTTTCCATCGGCAGCGCCACGCTGTACCTGGTGCCGCTCTGGGGCTGGTTCGGGCGGCGCTACGGGATGCGGCTGCTGCTGATCCTCGGCTATGCCAGCGCCGGCATCCTGACCATGGCGATCGCGGCGACGACCGGGCTGCCCTGGGTCGGCGCGGCCCTGATCGTCGGCGCGGCGCTGGGCGCCAGTCTGGTCGACGGCGGCGGCAACGTGCCCTTCCTGCGCGCCGTCCGGCCGTTCGAGCGGGCCGAAATGACGACCGTCTTCATGACCTACCGCAACGCCTCGCAGTTCGGCCCGCCGGGCGTCTACAGCTTCCTGCTGCAGGCCTTCGAACTGCCGGCGGTGTTCCTGGCGGGCGGCTTCATGACCCTGTCCATGGCCGCCCTGTCCGGCTACATCCACCGCCGCATGTGACGCCCGCCCACGGGGTTCACGGGGGCTCGATTCCGTGGCACAATACCGCCGACATACTCCGAGCAACGGCGGACGAGGCCCATGAACTCCCGGACAGCCAGAATCCTGCACGCGGCGATGTGGATCGGCGTCATCGCGGTCGCCTTCGTCTTCCAGGTCATTCCCCTGCTGCTGGTCCTCACCCTGCTGGGCATGGCGCTGGGGTTCCCGTCCCCCGTCGCGATCGTCGCCCTGCCGCTGGCCCTGTTCGGCGCGGTTGTCTTGCTCTGCGTCCGGGCGGAAAAACGGCGCGGCGCGCGCCGCCCGATGCCGTTCCGCTCCGATGAGCAGCGCCTCCCGCTCCTGCCGATGGAGCACGATAACGGGCTGCGCCTGACCGAAATGCGGCGGCGCTGGCTGTACTGAGCCGCCGGAACGCCGCCCCGAACCCGGTGCCGCCTGCTCCGTCCTATTCCGCCAGGAATTCCCGGACCGTCTTCAGGAACAGGTCGAGCTGATCGTGATGCACCCAGTGCCCGGCATTCTCGAAATCCACGCAGCGCGCGTTCGCGAAATGCGCCAGCCGCCCGTCCTCCGCCGGATCGCTGGCCCAGCTGTCCAGCCCGCGCACCAGCAGGGTCGGGCAGGCGATGTTCCGCCACAGCGCCTCGCCATCCTCCTTGCCGATGCCGAAGGGCTGGTTGGCGCGCACGTAATTGTCGAATTTCCAGCTATAGGTGCCGTCCTCGTTCTGGCTGACGCCGTGCACGGTCAGGTGCCGGGCTTGTACCGGCGACAGATGCGGGTTTTCCTCCTGCATGCGTTTGAAGGCGTCCTCGATGCTGTCGTATTTGCGCGGGCTGCGGGCGGAAAGCTTGCGCAGCGTATCGACCCATTCGGCGATCCGGACCTGCGGCGACTTGGCGGCGCGTTCGGCCACCACCTTCGGCGGCCAGCCGAGCCCCTCGATGGCGACAAGTTTGACCACGTTTTCCGGATAGACCCCCGCATAGCGCAGGCTGATCACGCCGCCCAGCGAATGGGCGACGATGGTGACCGGCGTCAGCCCGGTCTGGTGCAGCAGTTGCGCGATGTCATAGACATAGTCCGACACCGCGTAGCTGCCGCCCAGCATCCACTGCGAATCGCCGTGCCCGCGCAGGTCCGGGGCGATGATGTGGTAGTCCTTGCACAGATCCTCCGCCACCCAGTCCCAGTTGCGGCAATGATCCCGCCCGCCATGCACCAGCAGCAGCGGCGGCGCGTCCGGATTGCCCCAGTCGACATAATGCAGCCGCAGGCGTTGCGAGATATAGGTATGGGAGGCGGGTCCGGGCATGAGTCCTATCCGAGCGTGAGGCGCGCCGGCAGCGGCGGCGCGGTTGGCGAAAAAGTCAGTATCACTATACATCGCTTAACATCGCTTAACATCGGTTAACATCCGGGGCGCGGATGGCGGGAAGACGGGCGCGCGGCGGGGTGGTTGGCGAAAAAGTCAGTATCGCTATACATCGCTTAACATCGCTTAACATCCGCCGCGCGGATGGTGGGGAGACGGGCGCGCGGCGGGGCGAAAAAAATGCGCATCGATTGGCTTTTATGGGCATTTGTCGGCTTTTATGGGCATTCGCGGGCTTCCGGGGAGCGGGGCGCATTGCGGCAACCGACCATCCTTCCGCCGCGATATGCGGCGAAAGGCGCGGCCGCCGGGTGCTGCTACGGCTGTGAGGCAAAAAAACAATCGAATTCATTGGCATTTATTGGCTTTTGTTTGCATTTGTCGGCATGCGGCGCTCCGCGTTCGTCGGATAGCGCCATTCCGGTATCAGGCGAACAATCAAAAAAGGAATTAAAGCATAATTAGTGGAAAATAGCAAGGCATCGGCGACGATCGTCAGGGTGTTTGCGATGAAGTGTGCAAAATAGTAGGATTAAGTATGATTGAATGATCATGCGGGAAACATTCTTGAGGGAGACATTTCTGTGATCCGGAAAAGTATAACGGTGACGGAACAGCAGGAAGCATGGATTCAGACGCAACTGGCGTCCGGTCATTACGCCTCTGACAGCGAAATCGTGCGGGAGGCGATCCGCGAAAAGCAGGTGCGGACCACGGAGATTGAGCGCATTCGCGCCGCACTGATCCAGGCAGAGGAAAGTGGACTTTCCCTGCTCGGCAAGGAAGATATCCGCCGTGCCGTTCACACCGAAATGAAAGAGAATGGCGAACTATAGCCTCGGTGAGGAGGTTGACTGGAACACAAAAAATGCCATCGTCACGGCGTCGGAAAATTTGGCGTATTGCGCACAAAACAAGACCTGACCCTGCTAAAATCTTGGACCAAAACCGAAATAATTTAGTGTATTTAGTAAACTGGCACGGTAATTCTATCTAACACCCAACATATAACATATATTGTGTTGCATATGCCTATTGCTTGAATGTAATAGGTGGGTAATTTTGTAATGGTTTGGTGCACTGTATGTGGTGGAAATTTGCGCTAGCAATGATGTCCGGCGCTGTACTCGCCGTTGCAATTCTCTGGACATATAAATTCTTAATTTCTGATGCTGTCCAGGATGTTCGCATTGGGTACGTTCAGTCCAGTTGGTCGTCGGACAATCAAGACTGGGATGAATTTTCCAAATGGCTGAAGCATGGCGGACGAAAACTGTTACTTAATGACGCTTTCTCAGCAGCGAAAGATGGTCTGACTGAAGACCAAATCCGCTCATTTTTCGGGCCACCAGATCTCGTCGTGGTCGGGACTGATGAATTAGAGAAGAAGCTACCGAATGCAAATATGCGCGGTCTCGGAGCGGAAGGTGCATATGCGTACAAGCTTGGTGAATTCGCTCAACCGCCAAGCCGAGACATATTTGCTGAGCAACTCATCATAGTGTTTGATCGGAATGGCAGAGTCGTTTACCGGCTCGGCCAAGGGACACACGTGACTGGCCCGGAAACTGACGTTGAGTCCGACTCGAGAAGTGATCGCCGGATCGGCTCAGCAGCGAACCGAGGTGGGTAACAATAAAAATTAGCCCTTTACTGTCCTACGTAATAGCTGAGTTGATTATTCGACAGATGACTGCTTTAATTACGTAATTACGGTGCCAGTTTACTAAACAACCGAATTATGTCAAAGATGCCGGCATGCCCCGTCTCCCCCGCCTTGTCCTGCCCGGCGTACCTTGTCACGTGACCCAGCGCGGCAACCGGCGCGCGCGGACATTCTTCGAGGATGGCGACTACGCGCTCTACCGTGACCTCGTGGCGCAAGCGGCGGCGAAGGCGGGCGCGGAAGTCTGGTGCTACTGCCTGATGCCGAACCACGTCCACATCATCGTCACGCCGTCGGACGCGGACGGGCTGCGGCGCACCTTCGCCGACGCGCACCGGCGCTACACCGGCTATATTAACGCGCGCAACCGCTGGACGGGCCATCTGTGGCAGGGGCGCTTCGGCGCGGTGGCGATGGACGAGGCGCATCTGGCGGCGGCGGTGCGCTATGTGTCGCTCAACCCGGTGCGGGCGCGGCTGGTTTCGCGGGCGGAGGACTGGCCCTGGTCCAGCGTAAGGGCGCATCTGGCCGAACGGGACGATGCGCTGGTCAGGGTCGGGCCGGTGCTGGAGCGCTATGGCAGCTTCGCCGGGTTTCTCGGCCAGGACCGGGACGACGCGGCCGCCTGGCGCGGCCTGCGCATGTCGGAAACCTCGGGCCGGCCGCTCGGCAGCGACGCCTGGCTCGACGCGCTGGAGGCGAAGACCGGACGCACCCTGAAACCGCAGAAGCGCGGCCCGAAGCCGAAAGGTGTATTTAGTAAACTGGCACCGTAATTCCGCGCTGGAGGCGAAGACCGGACGCACCCTGAAACCGCAAAAGCGCGGACCGAAGCCGAAAGGTGTATTTAGTAAACTGGCACCGTAATTCGGTATTTAGTAAACTGGCACCGTAATTCGATCTGCGTTTTGGATATGCGACGTCGGGTCGAGGATGAGTATGACGCTCCGTCCTGAGCGGAATGTGCCTGATTTTGGTATTCGGCTACTTTTCGGCTATTATTCGGCTATGGAATGGAAGCCGAACTATACCGTGACAAACAGGCTTCTCGTCACGATGCGCCGGATTGGCGAGGCGATTGGCGAAATCAGGGCGCTTGGCCTGAACAGGCGCACGCTGGCGCGGCTCGAGCGGGAAGCGCGCGAACTGGCGACACATGCCTCGACCAGTATCGAAGGCAATCCGCTGCCGCTGACGGATGTGAAGCGGCTGCTCAAGGCCGCGCCGATCCATATGCGCGATACGGAGCGCGAGATACTGAATTACAACAGGGCGCTCCAGGAAATTCATGCGGCGGTAAAATCGGGCCGGTTCCGGCTCGATATCCCGACGATGGAAAGGATACAGGGCATCGTTGTCGATGGCCTGCTGCCCAATCCGGGTCACATTGGCGCCCTGCGGAAAGAACCCGTCCTTATCCGCGATCCCCGACGGCCTGACGCGGTGGTTTTCATCCCGCCGGATCACGGGGACGTGCCCGAACTGACCCGGGAACTGGCCGGGTTTGTCGCCAGGAACGACGCTGAAACAGACCCGATCATTCTGGCCGGTCTGTTTCATCGCCAGTTTGTCATTGTCCACCCTTTCATGGATGGCAACGGACGGACGGCGCGGTTGCTGACAACCGCGATACTGGGCCTGGGGGGGCTCGACATCTTCGAGATTTTCGCCTTTGAGAATTACTACAACCGCAACGTCAGCAGGTATTTCCAGACGGTGGGGCTGCAAGGCGACTATTACGAGCTTGCGAAGGACATCGATTTTACGGCCTGGCTGGAATATTTCGCCGACGGTATCCTGGATGAACTGCGCCGCGTTCGCGGCGCCATACCGCAGGGGTCTCCGGTCAGGCTGGAAGAACACCACCGGCGGTTGCTCGATTACATCGATGCGCATGGCAGCATCAGCCAGCGCGAATACGGCCGGATATCCAACCGCTCCCTGGCGGCCCGGAAGCAGGATTTCCAGAAGCTTCTGGATGAGGGGCTGATCCAGCGCGAAGGCGGCGGGCGCAGCATTTATTACGTGCGCGCCGAAGATTGACGGCACGGCAATTGACGCAAGCCGGAGTCGAACCGGCCCGCGCCTCGTGCTACCGTGCCGCGCCGCCGGGCGTTGTCAGGGAACAGAGTGGACCGACCGTCATGAAGATTACCGCGCTTGAGACCATCCAGGTTGCCGAATTCAGCAACCTTGTCTGGCTGCATCTGCACACGGATGCCGGCATCGTCGGGCTGGGGGAGACGTTCCGCAATTCGGCGGCGGTCGTCGCCTACCTGCACGAGACCGTGGCGCCCTACCTGATCGGCAGGGACCCGCGCCAGGTGGAGCGCCACGCGGACGCGCTGACCCACCGGGTCGGCAATCATTTCTTCGGCTACCCGTCGCGCTCGATCGAGTATCGCGGCAACAGCGCGGCGGACCTGGCGCTGTGGGACATCAAGGCGAAGGCGCTGGGCGTGCCGCTGCACGAACTGCTGGGCGGGACCTGCCATGACCGGCTGCGCGTCTACAACACCTGCGCCTCGGACGGCTACAACAAACAGGCGCGGGCGGATATCAACAGTGCGCAGATCGGGCCGGGCGACGCGCCGGCGCCCGCGGGCGCGCTGGACGACCTGGCGGCGCAGCACGCGGATCCGGGCGCGCTGGCGGAATCGCTGCTGGCGGACGGCATCACGGCGATGAAGGTCTGGCCGTTCGACGCATACGCCACGGAATCGCGCGGCCATCATATTTCGCCGGAGGGGCTGGAAACCGGCGTGGCGAAGCTGCGCGCGATCCGCGACGCGGTGGGCAGCCGCATGGATATCATGCTGGAACTGCATTCGCTGTGGCACCTGCCGGCGGCATTGCAAATCGCCCGGGCGGTGGACGGTCTCGGGTTGTACTGGCTGGAGGATCCCATCGACACGGCGAATTTCGACGACCTGGCGCGCTATCGCGACGCGGTCGGATCGCGGGTCACCGCCTCGGAAAACCTCGGCTCCGTCCGCTGGTGCCGCGAGGCCCTGCAGCGCGGCGCGGTGGATGTGGTGAGTTCGGACCTGGTGTGGCTGGGCGGGGTGACGGCGGGGCGGCGGATCGCGGCGCTGGCGGAAGCCTTCGACCGGCCCGTCGCCTTCCATGACTGCGCCGGGCCGGTCGGGTTCTGGACCAACCTGCACCTGCTGTTCGCTTCGCCGAACGCGCTGGTCATGGAATCGGTGCGCGCCTATACGCGGGGCTTCTACCGCGACATCCTGGTGGACCTGCCGCGCATCGAAAACGGCCATGCCTTCGCGGATTCCGGGCCCGGGCTGGGCGCCGAACTGAAGCCGGAACTGCTCGCCCGGCCCGACACGGCCGTCCGCCGCACGGGGTAGGCCGGCGGGGCCTTACCGTTTGTCCGCGCCGTCCCGGCCCGCCGCATCCGCCAGCGCTTCCTTCACCGTGACGCATTTGTTGTGCAGGTGGCGCTTCATGATTGCCGACAGGCGCGGGCCGTCGCGGTCTTCCAGCGCGGCCAGCATTTCCGCGTGCTCCGCCATCGCCTGCGCCCAGCGCGCCGGCGACATTCTGGCGGCGAAGCGCGCGCCGCGAATGCGGCCGGCGAGGTTGCGGTAGGCGGCGCTCAGGGTCGGGTTGCGGGCGGCGTCGAGGATCCGTTCGTGGATTTCCCGGTTGCTCCTGAACCAGGGCGTGAGCTCGCCGCGCCTGTGGTGCAGCGCCATCCGGCAGTGCAGGGCGCGGATTTCGGCGATTTCCGCCTCCGTGATCCGGCTGGCCGCCAGTTCGCCGGCCAGCGCCTCCAGCGCCCCCATGACCGGGAACAGCTCGTCCACGTCCGCCGCCGTCAGCCCGACGACCCGCGCGCCCCGGTTCGGCGCGATCTCCAGCAGCCCTTCGGTGGCCAGCACCTTCATCGCCTCGCGCAGCGGCGTGCGGGATATGGCGAGCCGCTCGCACAGGATCCGCTCGGGCAGCCGCGCGCCGGGCGGGAAGGCGCCCTCGGCGATCATCTCGCGGATCCGGTCGGTCACGACCTCATGCAGCGAATGGCGGGCGATGGGTTCGGCGATGCCGGTCATGCGCGCCCCGCCGCCAGCGCGGATTCCAGGACCCGCGCCAGATGGACGGCCTCGCGCCCGGCGCCGTCGCGGATCTGGTGCCGGCAGCTCGTGCCGTCGGCGACGAGGATCGTATCCGGCCCCGCCTTGCGGATGGCAGGCAGCAGGGAGGCTTCGGCCATTTGCATGGAAACTTCCTGGTTTTCCGGCCGGTACCCGAACGACCCGGCCATGCCGCAACAGCTTGAGGCGACGGTTTCCACCTCGAGTTCGGGCACCAGCCGCAGCACGGATTCGACCGCGCCCATCGCGGCGAAGGCCTTCTGGTGGCAATGCCCGTGCAACAGGGCGCGGCTGAACCTTGTCGGCGCCAGCGACAGGGTCAGGCGCCCGGCGTCGTTTTCACGCGCGAGGAATTCCTCGAACAGCAGGGCGGATTTGGCAAGCCGGTTCGCGGCCGCGCCGGGCAGCAATGCCAGCGCCTCGTCGCGGAAGGTGAACAGGCAGGACGGTTCCAGCCCGATCACCGGCATGCCCTGCTCCAGGAACGGGGCGAGCGCTTCCATGGTGCGCGCGAGTTCTGCCTTCGCCTGATCGACCAGGCCGGCGGCGAGGAAGGTCCGGCCGCAGCACAACGGCCGCGTGCCCTGCGGCGGGGCGGGCAGGTGGACCCGGTAGCCCGCCGCCATCAGGACGGTCACGGCGGCGCGGGCGTTTTCCGGTTCGAACCAGCGGTTGAAGGTGTCGGCCAGGAAGACGACGGGCGCGCCGTCGACGGGGCCGACGGCATCCGCCCCGCCCCGGAAACTGTCCTGCCGCCAGGCGGGGAGGGGCCGGGCGGCGCTGAACCCGGCCCGTTTCTCCGAGAGTTTCGCCAGCGCCGGCATCCTGTTGCGCAGGTTCAGCAGCCCGCCGATTTTCGCCGCGAAGGGGGCGTAGCGGGGCAGGTAGGCGACCAGCCGGTCGTGCAGGCTGAGTCCGTGCTTCTTCGTATAGTGATACAGGAATTCGCTCTTCATCCTGGCCATGTCGACGCCGGTCGGGCATTCCCGCTTGCAGCCCTTGCAGCCGACGCAGAGCGCCATGGTGTCGTGCATGTCTTCCGACGTCAGCGCATCGGGACCGAGCTGGCCGGACAGCGCGAGCCGCAGCGAATTGGCGCGGCCGCGGGTCAGGTCCTTTTCCTGCCCCGTGGCGCGGAAGGACGGGCACATCACGGCGGCGTCGAATTTGCGGCAGGCGCCGTTGTTGTTGCACATTTCCACGGCGCCGCTCAGCCCGCCCCAGTCGGACCAGTCGAAGGCGGTTTCCAGCGGCAGCGGCGCGTAGCCGGGCTTGAAGCGGAACAGGGAGCGGTCGTCCATCTTCGACGGGTTGACGATCTTGCCCGGATTGAAGCGGTCCCGCGGGTCGAAGCGCTGTTTCACCTCGGCGAAGTTGTCGATCATCCGCTTGCCGAACATGGCTTCGTGGAATTCGGAACGGACCAGCCCGTCGCCATGCTCGCCGGAATGGGAGCCCTTGTATTCGCGCACGATCTCGAAGCATTCCTCGGCGATGCCGCGCATCATTTTCGCGCCGGCTTCCTGTTTCAGGTTCACCACGGGCCGGACATGCAGCGTGCCGACCGAGGCATGGGCGTACCAGGTGCCGGTGGTGCCGTATTTCGTGAAGATGGCGGTCAGCCGGTCGGTGTAATCGGCCAGGTCCTCCAGCCGCACGGCGCAGTCCTCGATGAAGGAGATCGGCTTTCCGTCGCCCTTCATCGACATCATGATGTTCAGGCCCGATTTGCGCACCTCCCAGATATCCCTCTGGAAGGCGGGGTCCATGGCTTCGACGACGCCGCCGGGGTAGCCCAGGTCGGCCATCAGCGTGACCAGGTCGCGCAGCCGCCGCAGCAGGTCGTCGCGGTCCTCGCCGGCGAATTCGACCAGCAGCACGGCGTCGGGTTCGCCCTGCACGAAGCGGTCGACGATGCGGCGGAAGATCGGAATGTCGCGGGCCAGTTCGATCATCGTGCGGTCGACCAGTTCCACCGCGGCGGGGCCCAGCGTGACGATATGCCGGGTCGCCGCCATGCCGTCGTAAAAGCGCGGGAAGTGGCAGACGCCCAGCACCTTGTGCGTCGGAATCTTCCGCAGGTCCAGGGTGATTTTGGTGGAGAAGGCGAGGGTGCCTTCCGACCCGACCAGCAGATGGGCCAGGTTTACGGGCGCATTGCGCCCCTCGGCGACCAGCGCGTCGATATTGTACCCGCCGACGCGGCGCATCAGGTCCGGGAAGCGGGCGGCGATTTCGACCTTCTCCCGCGCGCCCAGCGCCAGCAGGTCGCGGGCCAGCGCGGAATCCGGCACGCCGGCGGGCAGTTCGCCGAAATGCATTTTCGAGCCGTCGGCGAGGATCGCATCGATGGCGTTCACATTGTCGCGCATGGTGCCGTGCACGATGGAGCGCGCGCCGCAGCTGTTATTGCCGGTCATGCCGCCGATGGTCGCCTGGGCGGCGGTGGACACGTCGACCGGGAACATCAGCCCGTGCGGCGAAAGGAAGCGGTTCAACTGGTCCAGCACCATGCCGGGTTCGACAACGATCCGTCTTGCGTCGGCGTCAAAGTCCACAACCCGGTTCAGATGGCGGCTTACATCGACGACGATGGCCTCGCCGATGGTCTGTCCGCATTGCGACGTGCCGCCGCCGCGCGGCAGCACCGGCAGGCCCTCGTCGTCGGCAATCTGAATTACACGGTGGATATCCGCGTCGTTTTTCGGTACGACGACGCCTATCGGTTCGATCTGGTAATGCGAGGCATCGGTGCTGTAGCGACCCCGGCTGAAGGAATCGAACAGGACCGTACCCTCGACTTCGCGTTTCAGCTTGTCAGCCAGCGCACTGTCGCCGATGCGGCCCCTGTTTGCAGATAACGCAGTTCCGGTGGGCGCCATGGGCTTTTCCTCGCAGGGTCTGGACAGGATCGCAGGCAGTGTACAAAGTTGTATACAATATACAAATAAATCCAGCAAAGGAGCGATCTATGTCGCGTCAGAGTGGACGTCATTTTCTGCAAATTCCGGGGCCGACGAACGTGCCCGACCGTATTCTCCGGGCGATCGACGGCCCGACCATCGATCACCGGGGTCCGGAATTCGCAGCGCTTGGCAAGGGCGTCCTGCAGGATATCCGCAGCATTTTCAAGACCGAGAGCAAGGTGGTCATTTACAGTGGCTCCGGTACGGGCGCCTGGGAAGCGGCGCTGGTGAACACGATGGCGCCCGGCGACCAGGTGCTGATGTACGAAACCGGGCAGTTTGCGACATTGTGGCGCAACCTGGCGCAAAAGCTCGGTCTCGAGCCGATCTATATCGAAGGCGACTGGCGGCACGGCATCGATGCGGCCGCCATGGAAGCGCGTCTGGTCGAGGACAAGCAGCACCGGATCAAGGCGGTCTGCGTCGTCCATAACGACACGGCCACCGGTATAACGTCGAGTGTCGAAGCGGTCCGCAAGGCGATGGACGCAGCGAATCATCCGGCGCTGCTGATGGCGGATACGGTGTCGTCGCTCGGCGCCATCGATTTCCGGCATGACGAATGGGGCGTGGATGTCACCATCGGCGGGTCGCAGAAGGGGCTGATGCTGCCGCCGGGACTCGGCTTCAACGCGGTCAGCGAAAAGGCGCTGGCGGTGTCGAAGGCGACGGGCGGGCTGCCGCGTTCCTACTGGGACTGGAACGACATGCTGACGGCGAATGCGGGCGGCATGTTCCCCTACACGCCGGGCACCAACCTGCTGTACGGGCTGCGCGAAGCCATCGACATGCTGAATGAAGAAGGGCTGGACAACGTCTTCGCCCGCCATGCCCGGCTTGGTGAAGCGACCCGGCGCGCGGTGGCGGCCTGGGGGCTTGAACTGCAGCCGGTCGTCCCGGCGGAGTATTCCAATGCGGTCACCACGATCCGCATGCCCGATGGCAACAGCGCCGATTCCTTCCGCAAGGTGGTGCTGGACAATTTCAACATGTCCCTGGGCAGCGGCCTCGGCAAGGTTGCCGACAAGGTGTTCCGGATCGGGCATCTGGGCGATTTCAACGACCTGATGCTGGCGGGCGCATTATGCGGCGTCGAAATGGGTCTCGGCCTCGCGGGCGTGCCGCACAAGACAGGCGGCGTCACCGCCGCGATGGATTACCTGTCCGGCAGGAAGCAAAGCAGGTAGCAATCCGGAAATCGCCTTCAATCCGCCGTCATCGCCTGCAACTCGCGATAGACGGCGGATTTGAGTTCCATGCCGATCCCCGGCGTGTCATGCGGGCGGGCATAGCCGTCGACGATATCGACATTATCGGCGAAGCCGCCCCAGGGCTGGAAGACCAGCGGGTATGATTCCGACCCGCCGAGTTGCATGCCGGCGGCCATGTTGAGGCCCAGCTGGTGGCCGCCATGCGGCACCTGCCGCCGCCGGTTCCATCCGGCGTCCGTCAGCATTGCGTCGATGCGCAGGTATTCGCTCAGCCCGTAGCACAGCGCCGGGTCGAACTGCATCCAGTCGATATCCCGGCGCATCCCGCCATAGAGGACGAGGTTTTTCGCATCCTGTAGCGAGAACAGGTTTTCCGCCGTCGCCAGCGAGCCGGAATAATGCCGCGACAGTTCCGCGTGCAAGGCGAAATCGAGCGGGTCGCCCGGTTCCTCGATCCAGAACAGGCCGAGCGATTCGACGGCCTTGCCGAAGGCGATGGCTTCTTCCAGGGTGAAGCGGCCATTGGCGTCGACCGCCAGGTTTTCGCCCTTGCCGACGATTTCCAGTACCGCGTCGATGCGGCGCAGGTCGGTGTCGAGGTCGGCGCCCGCGACCTTCATCTTCACGACCCGGTAGCCCTTGTCGAGATAGCCGCGCATTTCATCCTGCAGCGGCTCCAGCCCCTTGCCGGGGTAGTAATAGCCGCCGCCGGGATAGACCAGCACCCGCTCGTCGGCGGCGCCGCCGTTGAAGCGGTCCGAAAGAACCCGCCACAGCGGTTTTTCCTCGATCTTGGCGACGGCGTCCCACATCGCCATGTCGATCACGGCGGCGGCGTAGGCCCGCTCGCCATGACCGCCCGGCTTTTCGTTGCGCATCATGACGCCCAATACGCGTTGCGGATCGAAATTGCCGCCGCTGGCGTCCAGCAGTTCGGCCGGGTCCGCTTCGAGGATGCGCGGGATCAGCCGTTCGCGCAGCACGCCGCCCTGCGCATAGCGTCCATTGGAGGCGAAGCCGTAGCCGATGACCGGCCTGCCGTCGCGGATCACATCGGTGACGACGGCGGCGACGCTGGTGGTCATTTTGCTGAAATCGATGGATGCGTTGCGCATCGCGGAAGCGAGCGGCACGGTCCGTTCGCGGATATCGACGATTCTCATGAAAATTCCCCGCTTAATTCATTATTTCGCATCATTCATTTCGCGGCGGCCTGCAGCGCCTGCCGCCGCAGCGCCATGCCGGGGCGTTCGCCGGTCGCGGCGCCGTTGCGCCAGACCGGACGGCCATTCACAAAGACTGTTTCGATACCGGCGGCCGGTTCCGTCGGATGCTGGAAATCGGCCCGGTCGATGACGGTGTCGGCGTCGAAGATCGTGATATCCGCATGATTGCCGACCGCCAGGACGCCGCGACCGGTCAGGCCGAACTCGGCGGCGGGCAGCCCGCTCATCCGGTATACCGCGTCCTCCAGACTCATCAGGCCCAGATCCCGGCTGTAATGGCCCAGCACGCGCGGGAAGGTGCCCCAGAGTCGCGGATGGGGGAAAACGTCATGCGGCAACCCGTCGGACGCGACGATGGCGTGGGGATATTTCAGCACCCGCTGCACGTCTTCTTCATCCATCATGAAATAGATCGCGCCGGCCGGCAGCAGCGATGCCGCCGCCTCCTCGATGCCGCAGCCCATTTCCGCGGCGATTTCGTCCAGAAACCGGCCGGCGATGTCCGGCCGCGGGACCGACCAGGTGACGATGACCCGCCTGGACGCGGCCAGCCGGTCGACCGTCAGCACCGTCGAGGAGGCGTCATAGGGGTAGACGTCCAGCGTGACCGGCTGATGTTTGCGGGTTTCCTCCACCAGCGCCAGGGATTCCCGCGTCGCGCCGAAATTGTCCGATCCGGAAGCCTTGTGATGCGACAGCACCACCTTGACCCCGGCGGCGCGGCCGATGGTGAACGCTTCCCGCATCGATTCCTGCAGATGCGCGCCCTCGTCGCGAAGGTGGGTCGTGTACAGCGCGCGGGCCGGGCCCAGCAGTTCCGCCAGGCGGATAATCTCCTCGGTCGGCGCCGCCCGCGCCGGTTCGTAATACAGGCCGGTCGACATGCCGATGGCGCCGGCGTCCAGCGCCTCGGTCAGTTTCTCGCGCATCGCATCGATTTCGGCATCGGTCGCGGCGCGGTCGAGGTTGTCCATCGCGCCGACCCGCAATGTGCTGTGCCCGCACAGCAGCGCCGCGTTCAGGGCCGGGGGCGTCGCGTCCAGCGCGGCGAACAGGTCGGCCATTTTCGGGAACCGGTAGCCGTCGCCGAGCAGGTCGAGGGGCGGCGGCGGCCGGTCGCCCGCGAAGACCAGCGGGGCGAGGCTGATGCCGCAATTGCCGGCCACCACGGTGGCCACGCCCTGGCTCGCCTTGTAGGCCATGTCCGGTTTCGACAGCAGCGCATGATCGTCATGGGTATGCACGTCGATGAAGCCGGGGGCGACGATCCGGCCGGTCGCATCGACGGTATTCGCCGCGCCGCCGAGAGTCCCCGGTTCGCCGAGCGCGGCAATCCGGCCGTTCGCGATGCCGATATCCGCCGCGCGGCGCGGCGCGCCGGCGCCGTCGATCAGGGTGCCGCCAAGAATGACGGTATCGAATGGGTTGTCCTGCACAATATCCTCCCGCCGCTGCGTTTCGCCGCCCAGCATAGACAGGTCGGGGGAACGGCAAAATACCCGCTTTCGGAAACGACCGGTCGCGAATGGGGCGCGGCCGGTGTCGCAAATTTTAACGAATCCTTGTAAGTAGTCGGGACAGAGTCATGCCGAAATCATTTGCCGGGCCGGAGATTTGATGGCGTTACAGGACAGACCCGAGGACGAGCCGGAAACGGGCGATTCGAGACCCGATGACCACAACGCGCCGGGGCTGCCCGGCGGCGCCGGCACGGCTGACCCGTTTGCCGGTCGGGGTGCGCGCGATTTCCCGAATGCCGAAAATGCAAGGGATGACGATTTCGACCTGGATGAGTTTCTCGAACAGGCGGAACCCGACAAGAAGCGCGGGCGCCTGGAATGGCTGGTAAGGCCGACTCCGGGGGCGGTTGACGATCCGCTGTCGGGCTGCCTGTCGATCCTGGCGACGCTGCTGGACCGGCCGATGTCGGTGGAGGCCTTGACGGCGGGCCTGCCGATGGCGGGGGAGGGGATGACGCCGGACCTGTTCGTGCGGGCGGCGGCGCGGGCCGGCATTTCGGCGCGGCTGGCGCGCCGCCCGCTGGCCCGGCTGAACCGGATGGCGCTGCCCTGCGTGCTGCTGCTGCGGAATCGGCGGGCCTGCGTCCTGACAGCCATTTCCGATGACGGGGTGGCGCATATCATTCTGCCCGAAATGGGGGTCGGCGCGCGCAAGGCGCCGGTAAAGGAACTCGAAACCGCCTATGACGGCTATACGCTCTTCGCGCAGCCGGAATTCCGCTTTGACGAACGGTCCGATGAAATCGCCGTGGCGAATCCCCGGGGCTGGTTCTGGGGCACGCTGCTGGGGTCGTGGCGCATCTATATCGAGGTCGTGGTCGCGGCGCTGCTGATCAATGCCTTCGCCCTGGCGGGGCCGTTGTTCGTGATGAACGTATACGACCGCGTCGTGCCCAATTTCGCCGAGGAAACCCTGTGGGTCCTCGCGACCGGGCTGCTTATCGTCTACGCATTCGACTTCGTGCTGAAAATGCTGCGCGGCTATTTTGTCGACGCGGCGGGAAGGTCGGCGGATACCCGCATCGCCGGGCGGCTGTTCCGGCAGGTGCTGGGCATGAAAATGGCGGACCGGCCGGGGTCGACCGGGGCGCTGGCCAGCAGCATGCGGGAATATGAAACCCTGCGGGCGTTTTTCACTTCCTCGTCGCTGGTCGCCATCGTCGACCTGCCGTTCATTTTCCTCTTTATTTTTATCGTCTATATCGTCGGCGGCCCGCTCGCCATCGTCCCGCTGGTGGCGGCGCCCGTCGTCATGATTGTCGGCCTTCTGCTGCAGATACCGTTGCGGCGCATCACGCAGCGATCCTTCCGCGAGGCCCAGCAGCGCCATGCCCTGCTGGTCGAGGCAATCGGCGGAATCGAAACGGTGAAGAGCACCGGCGCCGAAGGGCGGATGCAGCGTAACTGGGAAAGCTGCGTGGAGACGACGGCGCGTTCCTCGGTCAGGGCGCATACGATCTCGGCGCTGGCGATGAATTTTTCCACGGCGGCGGCCAGCCTGGTTTCGGTCGGGGTTATTATTTACGGCGTCTATATGATCGATGCAGGCCTGCTGTCGGTCGGCGCGCTGGTCGCCGCGACAATTCTGGCCGGCCGGGCCATGGCGCTGCTGGGACAGGTCGCGGGTATCCTGTCGCACTACCATCAGGCGCGGGCCTCCCTGCGGGCGCTGGATCAACTGATGCGGACGCCGGTGGAGCGGCCGTTCGGGCGCAGCTTCGTCCAGCGGCCCGACATTCGCGGCGAGATCGAGTTCCGCAATGTGACCTTCCGCTATCCGGGCCAGGATATTCCGGCGCTGGACAATGTTTCCTTCAGGATAGAGGCGGGGGAAAAGGTCGGCCTGATCGGCCGCATCGGTTCCGGCAAGAGCACCATCCAGCGCCTTGCGATGGCGCTGTACGAACCCTCGGAAGGGCTTGTGCTGGTGGACGGCACGGATGTCCGGCAGATCGATCCGGCCGACCTTCGGCGCAGTATCGGCAGCGTGCCGCAGGACGTGTATCTGTTCTTCGGGTCGATCCGGGACAATATCGCCATCGGGGCGCCCGATACGGACGACGAAACCATCCGCCGCGCCGCGCGGATCGCCGGGGTGGACGAATTCGCCAGCCGCCATCCGTCGGGATACGACATGCCGGTCGGCGAACGCGGGCAGTTCGTTTCGGCCGGTCAGCGGCAGTCCGTGGCGATAGCGCGGGCGCTGTTGCGCGATCCGCCGATCCTGCTGTTCGACGAGCCGACCAGCAATATGGACCACACATCCGAAGGGCGGTTCAGGGCGCGTCTGGCGAATATCATCGACGACAGGACCCTGCTGCTGGTGACGCATCGCGAGTCGATGCTATCGCTGGTCGACCGGCTGATCGTGGTCGATGGCGGGCGGGTCGTCGCGGACGGACCGAAGCAGGATGTGCTGGATGCCCTCCCGGGCGACCGGATTCAGACGGCGTGGGGCTGACGCCGTGACCGTACAGACACATTGGGATTTGGGGCGGGGAGATCCGGGGCGGGACAACGCCGGCGGGCAGGGGGCCGGGCCGTTCGCCCATATCCTGCTGTTTGTCGTCGTGGCGTTCTTCGCCAGTTTCCTGTGGTGGTCGCATGGCGCGGTCCTGGACGAGGTGACGCGCGGCGAGGGGCGGGTTATTCCGACCGGTCAGGTGCAGGTCGTCCAGAATCTCGAAGGCGGTATTCTGGCCGAAATAGACGTGCGGGAGGGGGCCGTCGCGGCGAAGGGGCAGGTTCTGCTTCGGATCGACAATGTCGCGGCCGCCGCCAGCCTCCGGGAAATGCGCGCCAGATACCTGTCGCTTCAGGCCGAGGCGACACGGCTGCACGCCGAAGCAGGCGGCGAAACCGAACTCACCTTTCCGCCGGAAATCCTCGCCGAAGCGCCCGTGACGGCGGAAAACGAAAGAGCGCTCTTCGACGCCAGAAGGGCGCAACTGGATCAGCAGATACAGATCCTGCGCGAACAGGTGGTGCAGAAGCGGCAGGAAATCGCGGAACTGAACGCCAGGCTGGAACAGGGCCGCCGGGCCGCCGAACTGGCGACGCAGGAACTGGATATCCTGAAGCCGCTGGTCGACAGGGGTATTTCGCCGAAGCTGGAATATCTTCGCGTGCAGCAGAAGGTGCAGGAACTGGCGACCCAGGCCGAAAGCGTCAGGCTGGCAATTCCCCGGACGCGGTCATCGCTGGACGAGGCGCGGCGGCGCATCGACGAACGGCGGGCGGATTTTCGGGCGGAAGCGCAGCGCGAACTGAACGGGCTTCAGCCGGAACTCGACTCGCTGCGGGAGAATATCGCCACGGGCGCCGACCGCGTGACCCGGACCGAGGTGCGGTCGCCGGTGCGGGGCACCGTCAGCAAGCTGTTCAGCACGACCATCGGGGGCGTCATTCAGCCCGGACAGAACCTTGTGGAAATCGTGCCGCTGGAGGATACCCTGCTGATCGAGGCCAGGATCCGTCCCGCCGACCGGGCCCAACTCTTTCCCGGACAGAAGGCGGTGGTGAAGGTATCGGCCTATGATTTCACCAGGCACGGCGGCGTTGACGCGGTGCTGACCGATATCAGCGCCGATCCCATACCGGACGAAATGGGGGACAGCTATTATCGTATCCGGTTGCGGACCGAAACCGATAACCTTGGGCCGGACAAACCGATCATCCCCGGCATGACCGCGACGGCGGAAATCCTGACGGGCCGAAAGACGGTGCTGGATTATCTTTTGAAGCCGATCGTCAAGGCGCAGGGTTCTGCGCTGCGGGAACGGTAAGTCGCAGCCAATGCGGGAACGAAACCGATGAGCCAATCCTCCGGACGCCTGTGGGCCGAACTCGGCGCCGACGCATTCGATGCGCTGGACAAGGCCCGCGCCGTCGCCATCCTGCCGGTCGCGGCTGTCGAACAGCACGGGCCGCACCTGCCGCTGTCGGTCGACGCCTGCATCAACGAAGGGGTGCTGAACGCCGCCCTGGCGCTGCTGGCGGCCGACGATCCGGTGCTTGTCCTGCCGCCGCAGGTCATCGGCAAGAGCGAGGAACACCTTCGCTTTGCCGGTACCCTGAGCGCGCCGGCGGAGTCGCTGATCCGGCAATGGAACGAAATCGGCGACGGCGTGGCGCGCGCCGGCATCCGCAAGCTGCTGTTCTTCAACAGCCACGGCGGCAACCCGCCGGTCATGGAGATCGTGTCGCGCGACCTGCGGGGCCGCCACGACATGCTGGCGGTAACGGCCAACTGGTACGATCTCGCGCCGCTCGGCGACTGGTTTGCCGCCGGTGAACTGAAACACGGCATCCATGGCGGCGAGGTCGAAACCTCGGTCATGCTGCATTTGCGGCCGGACCTGGTGAATATGGCGAAGGCGTCCGATTTCGTTTCGTCGTCGGTCGCCTGCGAACGGGAATTCGACCGGCTGTCGCCGCTCGGCCCGACGTCCTACGCCTGGGAGACGCAGGACCTGAACCCGTCGGGGGCGGTGGGCAATGCCGCGGCGGCGGATGCGGGGCGGGGCGAACAGGCGGTCAACGCGGCGGCGGCGGAGCTGGCGGCGCTGCTGCGGGACATGCTGCGCGCCGATCCGGACAGGCTTATTCGTCGTAGGTAATCAGCGCGGAAAACGGGGCGTCGAGCTTTTCGCGGCCGTTCAGGAAACCCAGTTCGATGATGCAGGCGGTGGCGCGGACATCGGCGCCGACCTTGCGGGCAAGGTCGATGGACGCGGCCATCGTGCCCCCGGTCGCGAGCAGGTCGTCGAGAATCGCAACCCGCTGACCCGGCTGAACGGCGTCCGCCTGGATTTCGATCGTATCGGTGCCGTATTCGAGATCGTATTCGAGGGCGATTGTCGATCCGGGGAGCTTGCCCTGCTTGCGAATCATGGCGAACCCGCAGCCCAGCGCCAGCGCCAGGGGGGCTGCTGTCAGAAACCCCCGCGACTCGATACCCAGCAGCAGGTCGGGCTTCTGTGGCGCAATCAGTGACGCTAGTTCCCCGATACAATGCTGCCAGGCCGCCGGATGGGCCAGCATGGTCGAAATATCGTAAAAAAGGATGCCGGGCTTCGGGAAGTCCGGAACCGACCGGATATGATTTTTCAAATTCATGCGGAAAGTCTATCGACGGCGCGGTGGTCCTGCAATGAACATTCAGCGTGACAGCGGACAGGCGCCGCCGAACAGGCTGCCGGTAACCCGATGCGATTCCTTCGCTTTGCCGGTGTTCCGGATTTATGTTATGCGGCTACCGGGCATCGATCCGGATTCGCCCCAGGGGAAGGCCATGGCCGGTTCGGCTGGTTGGATAAAGAGCGCGACGGAAGACGACAGGCTGGTCCTGTCCGCGGGCGGTGACTGGACAGTCAATGGCGTCGGCGCGCTCGACCGGCAGATTCGCGCCCTGGCGATGAACGGCGCCGGCAGCGCCCGTATCGATACGTCGGAAATCGACGCGCTGGATACCGCCGGCGCCTGGCTGCTGTACCGGACCCGGCGCGACCTTGCCGCCGGCGGCGCATCCGTACAGGTCGACGGGCTGGACCCGCGCCATGCGGCGCTGGTCGATCTGGTCGAAAAAGCGGATTCGCTTCATGCGGAAACCGAACGGGCCAGGCCGAACGTCCTGTTGATGCTGGTCAACCGGGTCGGACGCAGTGTCTGCGCCGCGGCGAACGAACTGGCGCAACTGCTGAATTTTTTCGGCCTCGTTATTATCACGCTGGGCCGCTGCCTGAAGTCGCCGCGCCGGCTGCGCATCGTGTCGCTGGTGAATCAGATGGAGCAGACGGGGCTCAACGCTCTGGGCATCGTCGGGATGCTGCTGTTCATGATCGGGGTCGTGCTGGCCTTCCAGAGCGCGGAGCAGCTGCGCCGCTTCGCCGCGGAAATTTTCACCGCCGACGGGCTGGCCGTGCTGGTGCTGCGCGAAATCGGTGTGCTGATCGCCGCGATCCTGATCGCCGGCCGGTCCGGATCCGCGTTCACCGCAGAAATCGGCATGATGAAAGTCAACGAGGAGGTCGATGCGATGAGCACCATCGGTCTCAATCCGATTGAAGTGCTCGTCCTGCCCCGTATCAACGCCCTGCTGATCACGCTGCCGCTGCTGACATTCTTCGCCAATGTGGCGGCGCTGACCGGCGGGACGATCATGGCGGTGGCGACGCTGGACGTTACCTATACCCAGTTCATCCGCCAGCTGGCCGATGCGCTGACCCTGAAGAACCTGCTGGTGGGGATGGTCAAGGCGCCGGTCTTCGCGTTCCTGATCGGGATGGTTGGCTGCTACGAGGGGCTCAAGGTCAGCGGCAGCGCCGAAAGCATCGGCCGCCTGACCACCCAGTCGGTTGTCGAATCCATCGTTCTCGTGATCCTCGCCGACGCCCTGTTTTCCATCGTCTTTTCAACGCTGGGGATCTAGCCGCCATGGCGGAAGATGATGCGGTCATCACGGTTTCCGGTTTGCGGACCCAGTTCGGGACGGCGGTGATCCACGATAACCTCGATCTGTCCGTAATACGGGGCGAAGTGCTGGGGGTGGTCGGCGGGTCGGGGACGGGAAAATCGGTATTGCTGCGGACGATAGTCGGCCTCAACAGGCCGCGCGCCGGCAGGATCGAGATGCTGGGCCAGGATACGCGTGAAATGACGAGCCTGGTGCAGCGGCGCTGCGGTGTGCTGTTTCAGAGCGGCGCGCTGTTCTCGTCCCTGACGGTGGCGGAGAATATCGCAGTGCCGATGCGTGAACACCTGCGCCTGCCACGCCAGCTGATGGAAGAGCTGGCCGCGCTGAAGATCGCCATGGTCGGCCTGCCGCGCGATGCGGGGCCGAAATATCCCTCCGAACTTTCCGGCGGGATGAAGAAGCGCGCGGGGCTCGCCCGGGCGCTGGCGCTCGATCCCGCCATCCTGTTCCTCGACGAACCGACCGCGGGGCTGGACCCGATCGGCGCCGCGGCATTCGACAACCTGATCCGTGAACTGCAGCAGAGCCTGGGCCTGACGGTTTTCATGGTGACGCACGATCTCGACAGCCTGTCGGCAATCTGCGACCGGGTCGCGGTTCTGGTGGACAAACGCGTTCGTCTCGGCACAATGGCGGAACACATGCGGGACCCGCATCCCTGGATACAGGAATATTTCCACGGCCCGCGCGCGCGGGCGGCGTTTAACGGTAGCGGGAAGTAGGGAATGGAAACGAAAGCCAGCTATCTGATCGTCGGGACGTTCACACTGGCTCTGTTGATCGGTTTGGTCAGCGCCGTGCTTTGGCTCGCCGGCGTCGAACTGGACGAGGAGTTCGCCTATTACGACATGTATTTCGAGGGGTCGGTCACCGGCCTCAAGGTAGGCAACCCGGTCCGCTATCGCGGCGTTCCGGTCGGCGTCGTGACCGATATGAAGATCGATCCGGAAAATGTCGAGCGGGTAAAGGTCACCATCGAGGTGCCGAACGAGACGCCGGTCAAGGAGGATGCCGTCGCGGCGCTGGAGCTCCAGGGAATTACCGGCGTGGCGTTCGTCCAGATCACCGGCGGCACGCAGGAATCCCCCGATCTGAAGCGCGTTCCCGGCCAGGGCAACCCGGTAATCCAGTCGAAACCGTCGCAATTGCAGGAAGTGATCGATGCGGCGCCGGAACTGATCAACCGGTTCATCGCGCTGATCGGCAGCGCGAGCGAACTACTGAACGCCGAAAACCAGGAAAATTTCGGCACCGCCATGGCCAATATCAAGACGATCACCGGATCTGTCGCGGAAGGGTCGCAGGATATCCAGACGGTGCTGACCGAGGGCGCTACCGCGATCAGGGAACTGCGCGCCACCGCCGTGGATGCGCGAAAGCTGGTCGGGACCGTGCAGACGACCCTGGACGCGCTTACCGCGGAGACGACCAGCACGCTGGGAGAGGCGAGAACCGCTATCGGCTCCATCCGCGGGCTGTCGGATAGCCTTTCCGGTGAGTTTACGGGGATCGGGCCGGAGGCGCGTGAAATGCTGGCGGCATTGAAACAGGCTGCCGACGCTCTAGGTAAGTCGCAGCAGGAACTGACGGTACTGATCGGTGAGAACCGCGAGCCGATTCTCAATTTCACCAGTGCCGGACTTTACGAATTTACGCAGCTCGTCGCTGAAGCAAGGGTGCTCGTCAACGGGCTGGCGCGGGTGACGGGACAGTTCGAGCGGGATCCGGCGCGCTTTCTGTTCGGTGATTCCCAGCAGGGCGTAGGAGTACGATGATGCGGAAACGATTGCGCGGCGCGGTTCTCGGGCGGGTGTTGCGGTCCATGCTGGTTCTGACGCTGGCCGCGGCGGCCGGGGCATGTTCCATCGAACTGCCGGGCAGAGGCGATCCGCCGCGCATGTATGTCCTGACGCCGAAAAGCACCTTCGCGGAATCGATGCCGTCGGTTGACTGGCAATTGCTGATCGAGGTGCCGGCATCGCCGGCCGGTATCAACACGGCGCGCATCTCGCTGAGCGACAGCCCCATTGAAATGCGCTATTTCGCCAATGCGAACTGGACCGACCTGGCGCCGAAAATGGTCCAGACCCTGCTGGTGGAATCGTTCGAGAACTCGAACCGTATCGTCGCTGTCGGGCGCGAGGCGATCGGCCTGCGCGCCGACTATATCCTCAAGACGGAACTGCGGGAATTCCAGGCGGAGTATCCGTCGCCCCTGCCGCGCGAAGCCGCGGAAACCGAAGGGACCACGGTTCCGCCGGTCATTCGGGTGCGCATCAACGCGAAGCTGATCCAGCTGCCGCGCCGCGACATCGTGGCGTCGGATACCTTCGAGCATACCGTTGCGGCGGAAGCCAATTCCATGGTCGCCATAATCGGCGCGTTCGACGAAGCGCTGGGCAAGTCGATGAAACGGCTGGTCGAGTGGACGCTGAATAACGGCGAGGAACACTATGTGCCGCCGCGCGAGTTCCCGACCCGGCGCTGATTGCGGCATTCAGGGGGAGAGGCCGACATGACGCATGTATTCCACCGCAGTACACTCGCGGCTCCACCGGTGGCGGTGCAGGGCGACGGCATTCATGTCATCGATTCCACGGGCAAGCGCTATCTGGACGCCAGCGGCGGGGCCGCTGTTTCCTGTCTCGGGCACAGCCATCCCAGGGTTATTCAGGCGGTAAAGGACCAGGTCGACCGGCTGGCCTTCGCCCATACCGGCTTCTACACCAACCAGCCGATGGAAGACCTCGCGGACAGGCTGATCGCGAAAGCGCCCGGCGATCTTGACATGGTCTATTTCGTATCCGGGGGTTCCGAAGGGGTCGAGGCGGCTCTCAAGATGGCGCGGCAGTATTTCGTCGAAACCGGCGCGCCGGACCGCCGGCATATCATAACGCGGCGGCAGAGCTATCACGGCAATACGCTGGGCGCGCTGGCGGCGGGCGGTAATATGTGGCGCCGGACGATGTTTGAACCGGTCCTGACGGAAACGCATCACCTGTCGCCCTGCTATGCGTACCGGGATCGCCGCGACGACGAAAGCGAGGCGGCATACGGGCTGCGGGTGGCCAACGAACTGGAGGAAAAAATCCTCGAACTCGGGCCGGAAACAGTGATGTGCTTCATCGCCGAGCCGGTGGTCGGGGCCACCATGGGCGCGGTGCCTGCGGTGCCGGGCTATTTCAAACGGATCCGGGAAATCTGCGACGCGTATGGCGTCCTGCTGATTTTCGATGAGGTCATGTGCGGGATGGGCCGGACGGGGAGCCAATTCGCCTGCGAACAGGAAGGCGTCACGCCGGACATCCTGGTCTGCGCCAAGGGGCTCGGGGCGGGCTATCAGCCGATTGGGGCGACCATCGTTACGGACCGGGTGTATGCCGCCTTCCGCGACGGATCCGGTTTCTTCCAGCACGGCCATACCTATATGGGCCATCCGGTGGCCTGTGCGGCTGCGCTGGCGGTTCAGACGGCGATCGAGGAAGAGGACCTGCTGGTCAATGTCCGGGCGATGGGGGCGGTACTGAACGATGCCCTGCATGACCGGTTCGGCAATCATCGTCATGTCGGCGATATTCGCGGACGCGGCCTGTTCATGGGTTTGGAACTCGTTGCCGACCGGACCGATAAATCGACCTTCGATCCCTTGCTGGGACTTCATGCGCGGGTCAAGAAAGAGGCGATGACGCGCGGGCTGATGTGCTATCCGATGGGCGGCACGATTGACGGAAAATACGGCGATCATGTCCTTCTGGCGCCGCCCTTTATCGTGAATTACCGGGACGTGCTGAATATTGTCGACCGTCTCGGTTCCGCCATCGATGCGGCAATCGCCACGACAGGTTAAAGGCGATCTGTACAGGCTGCACGGGTGGCAAACAGTATAGATACGTAGTATTACTTATCTGTTTGTAACCCTTGGTTCGGTACAGCGTGTAATCCGGGGATGATAGCGATCCCAGACCAACTGGCAGGAATGTTTCGGGGATTCCGATGCTGATACACAGGTATCGCTGGATTGCGCCGGCTGCCCATCAGGTAGCCGCCCGTTTTACGAGTCCAAATTTCGCCAGTAAGGGTTATTATATGCTTTCCGGCATACGGTCGGAGGGCCATTTGTTACCTGGGGACAAGGAAGTACGGAAACTGTCATAAAATCAAGGAGGTGAAAATGTTCATCAGAAATACATTGCTCGCATCCGGGGCACTTATCGCATCAGCGCTGACCGCCATGCCCGTGGCGGCGGAAAAATTTATCACGATCGGGACCGGTGGTCAGACTGGCGTTTATTATCAGGTCGGGGGCGCGATTTGCCGCCTGGTCAATCGCGGCACTTCGACCCATGACATCAAGTGCACCCACACGACCGGCGGTTCGACCAAGAATATCAACGGTATTCGCGCGGGTGACCTGGACATGGGCGTGGCCCAGTCCGACTGGCAGTACCACGCCTATCACGGCACGGCGCCCCAGCAGTTTCCCGATGGCGCCTTCGAGGAACTGCGCGCCGTGTTTTCCGTCCATGCGGAGCCGTTCACGGTAGTGGCGCGGGCCGATTCCGGTATCGAGTCGTTCGATGACCTGAAGGGCAAGCGCGTGAATGTCGGCGACCCGGGGTCGGGCCAGCGCGGCACGATGGAGGTCGTGATGGAAAAGATGGGCTGGCAGATGAGCGATTTTGCGCTCGCCTCCGAACTCAAGTCTTCCGAACAGTCCGCGGCGCTCTGCGATAACAAGATCGACGCCATGGTCTTCACGGTGGGCCATCCGAACGGTTCGATCCAGGAAGCCGCGACGTCCTGCGACACGAAAATCGTCCCGGTTGACAATCCGGTGATCCGCAAGCTGGTCGAAGATAATGCCTACTACGCCTTTGCGACCATCCCGGGCGGGATGTACAAGGGTACGGATGAAGACGTGACGACTTTCGGGGTCGGCGCAACCTTCGTATCCTCCACCAAGACCGATACGGATACCGTCTATCAGATCGTCAAGGCGGTTTTCGACAATATCGACCGGTTCAAGAAGATGCACCCGGCGTTCGAGAATCTGGAACCCTCGAAGATGATCGTCAACAACCTGTCGGCGCCGCTGCATGACGGCGCGCAGAAATACTACAAGGAAAAAGGCTGGATGAATTAGATCAGCCATCGGGCGGGAGGCGTATCTCCCGCCCTTTCTCTTTAGGGCGGAGGTTTCGCAACCTGCAAGGCCCGTGCAACCGGGGGCAGGTTGGCTGGAGGGGCGCGATGAGCAATACGGACAGGACCAACCCGCAACCGGGTTCCGACGAACTGAGCGATCTGGTCGCTTCGACGGATACGGGGGGCCGCATACCGGACAACCGTATTGTCGTGCAACTCATGGCCGGGCTGGCGCTTGCGTGGGCTGTCTGGCAGGTCTGGATCGCGTCGCCGCTTCCCTATATTTTCAACTGGGGCGTGTTTCCCAGCCGGGAGGCCCGTTCATTCCACCTTGCCTTCGCGCTGATCCTGGCCTTCATGGCGTATCCGGCGACGAAGCGGTCACCGCGTCACGTCATCCCTGCGCTGGACTGGATTCTTGGGATCACGGGCGTTTGCTGTGCGCTGTATATTTTCGCCTCCGATACGGCGCTGGCCCAGATGATTACCGGTTCGCGGTTGTCCGACAGGCCGGGCAATCCGAATACAATCGATATCGCGGTCGCCTGCGTCGGCATCCTCGTGCTGCTGGAAGCAACGCGCCGGGCGCTCGGTCCGCCCCTCATGGTCGTCGCCGTCTTCTTCCTGTTCTATACCTTCCTCGGCCCCTATGCACCCGGCTTCCTGGCCTGGAAGGGCGCCAGTTTCGGCGCCGTCGCCGACCACCAGTGGCTGTCCACCGAAGGGGTGTTCGGGATTGCCCTGGGGGTATCCACCGACCTCGTCTTCCTGTTCGTCCTGTTCGGCGCGCTGCTCGACAAGGCCGGCGCCGGCAACTATTTCATCAAGGTCGCCTTTTCACTGATGGGGCATATGCGCGGCGGTCCCGCCAAGGCGGCGGTCGTCGCATCGGGCATGACCGGGCTGATTTCCGGCTCCTCCATCGCCAATGTGGTCACGACCGGCACATTCACCATTCCGATGATGAAGCGCGTCGGGTTTTCCGCCGAAAAAGCGGGCGCCGTCGAAGTCGCGTCATCGGTCAACGGACAGATCATGCCGCCGGTCATGGGGGCGGCCGCCTTCCTGATGGTGGAGTATGTCGGCATCTCGTACTTCGAGGTCGTGAAGCATGCGTTCCTGCCGGCGATCATTTCCTATATCGCGCTGGTCTATATCGTTCACCTGGAAGCGCTGAAGACGGATATGCTGGGCCTGCCGCGTGCGGTCGAGGCAAAGCCGCTGTTCACCGCGCTGACATCCTTCGGCATTACCGCCGCCAGCATCCTGATCCTGGCGGGCGGCGTGTATTACCTGTCGGAAGCATGGTCGATGCTGGAAACGACGCTGAACCGGTTCATTGCCGTTCTGGTCGTGGTCGGGTTGCAGGCGGCTATCCTGTCGGCGGTCAGGCGCAGCGCCAGCCCGGGCGGCATGGCGATGACGTTCTCGATGGGCGCGTTCGTTCTGGGCAACGGCGTCATCGGAAGCTTCGGCATTTTCTTCCTGGTCGGGCTGCTCGGCGAATACACCGGCGACGCGCTGCCCTGGGTGGTCGGGGCGCTGATCGTCGCCGTCTATGTCTGGCTGGTGTCGGTCTGCGCCCGTTATCCGAACCTCGTGATGGACGACCCGAACGCGCCGGTGACGAGCCTGCCGGAACCGGGTCCGACGATCATGGCCGGGCTGCACTTCCTCCTGCCGGTCGGCCTGCTGATCTGGTGCCTGATGGTGGAGCGGCTGTCGCCCTCGCTGTCGGCATTCTGGGCGGTGGCGCTGATGATTTTCATCCTGCTGACCCAGCGCAGCCTGTTCTCGTTCTTCCGCAAGGAAAATCTTTCGGGGCGGTTCCGCCAGGGATTCGGCGAACTGGTCGACGGCCTCATCGCCGGTTCCCGCAACATGATCGGCATCGGCATCGCCACGGCGGCGGCCGGCATCATCGTGGGGACGGTGTCGCAGACCGGCGTCGGGCTGGTGATGGCGGAACTGGTCGAGTTCCTGTCCCAGGGCCAGATCCTGCTGATCCTGATCTTCACGGCCGTCCTCAGCCTGATCCTGGGCATGGGGCTGCCGACAACGGCGAACTATATCGTTGTCTCGTCGCTGCTGGCGCCGGTTATCGTCACCCTGGGGCAGCAGAACGGGCTGATCGTGCCGCTGATCGCGGTGCATCTGTTCGTGTTCTACTTCGGCATCATGGCCGATGTGACGCCGCCGGTCGGCCTCGCCTCCTTCGCGGCCGCGGCGGTGTCGGGCGGCGATCCGATCCGCACCGGATTCGTGGCGTTTTTCTATTCGCTGCGGACGGCGCTGCTGCCCTTCCTGTTCATCTTCAACACCGACCTGCTGCTGATGGACGTCACCTATCTGGAAGGGGCGTTCGTTTTCGTCATAGCGACGGCGGCGATGCTGCTGTTTACGGCGGGCACGCAGGGATTCTTCTTTGTGCGCTCCCGGATTTGGGAATCCGCGGCGCTGATCCTCGTGGCGTTTACCCTGTTCAGGCCCGGTTTCTGGATGGATATCGTCTCGCCGCCCTATGAAACGGCGGCGCCCACGGCGATCGTCGAAGCCATGGGCACGGCGACGCCCGGTTCCGAAATACGGCTGATCGTCGAGGGGCTGGACGATGTCGGCGACAAGATGACGTTTACGGCGGTCATGCCGGTGGGGTCCGAGGCGACCGGCGAGGAGCGGCTGGAAGCGTTCGGCCTGCAACTGCTCTTCGAGGGCGATACGGTGATTATCGACAATGCCGTATACGACAGCCCGGCGCAGAAGGCCGGCCTCGATTTCGATCAGAAGATCATGACGGTCCTGATTCCTGCCGATCAACCGACCAGGTTCCTGATGTTCATTCCGGCGCTGTTGCTGCTGGCCCTGGTCATCCTGCTGCAACGGCGTCGTGCCGCCAGCGGCGCCATGGCCTGATCCGGCCGCCGGGAAAAAGGGGAAGAACGATGTACAAGAACATTCTTCTGACGGTTGACCTTGGGGATCCGCGATCCTGGAAAGAATCGCTGCCGACCGCCGTGGAATATGCCCGGACCTTCGGTTCGACCCTTCGGGTCATGACGGTGGTGCCCGATTTCGGAATGAGCATCGTCGGATCGTTCTTCCCGAAGGAACATGAAAAGACCGTCATCGAAAGCGTGCGCCAGAAGCTGCATGAGTTCGTTGCCGAGCATGTTCCCAGGGGAATAAAGGTTCAGCATGTCGTCGGCCATGGGTCAGTGTATGAAGAAGTGCTGCGGGTCGCCGCGGAAGTCGAGGCGGACCTGATTATTCTCGGCGCAAGCCGGCACCGGGCCGGGACGTTCCTGCTGGGTCCGAACGCCGCCCGTGTCTCGCGTTACGCGGAATGCTCCGTGCTCGTGGTGAGAAACTGAGTGCCCCCATCAAGAATGCGCGAGATGTCTTCAATCAGGTGATCGGCGTTGGCATATTGCGAGCGTTGAAGTAGCTGCCACGCGGTACGCCTGACGGGCGATACGGGGGTGTCCGGAACCGGAATCCGAGGAATGGTTGAGTTTGACATAAAAAAGCTTCTTTTGGCGCAAACGCTGGAGCGGCTCCGGGATATGCGGGACGCCGCGGACCAGGTGCTGGAATGCCACCGGATCCTGAATGTCACCGACGACAATATCGTCGGCGAACTGATCAAGAATGAGGAAATTTTTTACGAATGGAGTCACTACCCGGAAGGCGATGTCTATGACGCCGTCTCCCACTCGCAGTATTACTACCACGCGCATCCGGCCGACGAGCGCGCGAACGAACACGGCCATTTCCATGTCTTCATGCGGCCGAAGGGCATGCCGGAAGGGATCCGGCCCGCGCCGATCCCGGAATATGAGGCGCCGGACGATCCGGACGACAATCTCAGCCATCTGGCGGCGATCTCCATGGACAGCGCCGGGCTGCCGATCCGGCTGTTCGCGACGAACCGCTGGGTAACGGGCGAGGTCTGGTATGCGGGCGAGGATGTCTGCCGGATGCTGGACCGTTTCATCATCGATCACGCGCAGCCGTCCTGGCCGGTCAACCTGTGGATTTCCGGCATGGTCCGGCTGTTCGATCCGCAGATCCGCATGCTGATTGCCGCCCGGGACGCCGCGATACAGGCAAGGCGCCGGTCGCACCCGGACGTGAACATCTTCGAAGACCGCGATTTCGAGGTCATCGCCGAATGCGCCATCGATATCAGGACCCAGCTGGCGGCGGTCGAGGCGGAACTGAACCGGCGCGGCGCCGGCTGACTGCGGGCAACAAGACCGCTGGCGGGAGACACCGCGACGGCGCATTGTTATACAGTGTGAAAATACCAATCGACCCCTGGAGTTCCTGACATGCCGGATACCGCCACACCCGGTTCAGCGCCGCTGATCCCCGATGACCTGCTGAATATCTGCGCGCAAGGGCTGGAAGCCGTCGAAGCGGTCGTCGAAACGGCGCGCCGCGGCGTCGGCCGGCGTGTTTCGGTCGACGACCGCATCAGCGGCGCGCGCCTGAACGAGGAACAGTTCGCCGCGCACGGGCTTGCCTGGATGGCGACCTACGCGACGGGCCTGCGCGAATTGCTGCGCTGGGCAGAACGGCTGGACCGGGAGGGAACGCTGGGGGAGCTGGAACGGCTGATACTGCAGGCGGGATTCGGCGAATACATCAACCAGCTCGCCTCCGGTATCGCCATCAGCCAGGGCGAAATCGTCCGGCCGGCCGATCTGGGGCTGGACCGGTCCGACGTCGCGCCGCTGGCCGACGGGGCGGCGGGCCGGCTCGCGGAAACGGGAAACACGAACCGGGTCCGGATGCGGATCGCCGAACTGATCGAGCATGGCGAATACGGCGCCTACGGCTATGGCGACGAGACGCTGGAGATGATCGCCGGCCAGTTCCGCCGCTTCGCCAATGAGCAGGTGATTCCCCATGCCCATGAATGGCACCGCAAGGATCAGCTGATCCCGATGGACGTTATCGACCGGATGTCGGAAATGGGCGTGTTCGGCCTGACGGTCCCAGAGGAATTCGGCGGGCATGGCCTGGGCAAGGTGGCGATGTGCGTCGTCACCGAGGAACTGTCGCGCGGCTATATCGGCGTCGGGTCGCTCGGCACAAGGCCGGAAATCGCCTGCGAACTGATCCGGCTGGGCGGCACCGAGGCGCAGAAGGCGGAATGGCTGCCGAAACTGGCCTCCGGCGAAATCCTGCCGACGGCGGTGTTTACGGAGCCGGGCACGGGTTCGGACCTGGGCAGCCTGAAGACGCGGGCGATCCGCGACGGCGACAGTTACCGCATCCATGGCAACAAGACGTGGATCACCCATGCGGCGCGCACCGACATGATGACCCTGCTGGCGCGCACCGATGCGAACGAGCCCGGCTACAAGGGTCTTTCGATGTTCATCGCGCCGAAGCCGCGCGGGACGGTCGACGACCCGTTCCCGGCGGCGGGCATGTCCGGCGGCGAGATAGAGGTGCTCGGCTATCGCGGGATGAAGGAATACGAGATCGGCTTCGACGGGTTCGAGGTGGATGCGAAGCATCTGCTGGGCGGGCAGGAAGGGCAGGGCTTCAAGCAGCTCATGGCCACCTTCGAATCGGCCCGGATACAGACCGCCGCGCGCGCCGTCGGCGTCGCCCAGCGGGCCATGGAACTGGCCCGCGAATATGCCGTGGACCGGCAGCAGTTCGGCAGGTCGATCTACGGATTTCCGCGGGTTTCGGGCAAGATCGCCTGGATGGCGGTGGAGACGATGATGGCGCGCCAGCTGTCCTATTTCGCGGCGCGGGAGAAGGATTCCGACCGGCGCTGCGATATCGAGGCGGGCATGGCGAAGCTGCTGGCGGCGCGGGTGGCGTGGTCGAACGCGGATAACGGCGTTCAGGTGCATGGCGGCAACGGCTATGCCGCGGAATATGAAATGAGCCGGATCCTCTGCGATGCGCGGATCCTGAATATTTTCGAGGGAGCGGCGGAAATCCAGGCCCATGTCATCGTGCGCGGGTTGCTGGAGCGGCGGAACTGACCGCATGTAAATTCTTTACGGTTGCATGCTTTTAATTCAACCTCGGCGGACTACATCCAGCAGCAATTCCGGACATTCTTCAAAGGATGGATCAATGCCTACTGATATGGCGGCGGTATCTGGCGTCAACCCGGCAATCGCGACCTGGAGCGGCCCGCTCGGCCTGCCGGAGTTCGCGCGGATCGACGACAGGGATTTCGAGGCGGCGTTCGCCGCGGCGCTTCCGGCGCATCTGGCGGAGATCGAGGCGATTGCGGGGAACCCCGATACCCCGACTTTCGAGAACACGATTGTCGCGCTGGAGCGCGCCGGCGAACTGCTGACCCGGGCGTCGGGTATTTTCTGGAACCTGTCGGGCGCGAATACCAACGACACGCTGCAGGCGCTGGAACGCAGGCTGTCGCCGGAATTCTCGCGCCATTACTCCGCCATTACGATGAACCGCGCGCTTTTCGAACGCATTGAGACGCTGTACCGGGATATCGACGCGCTGGGCCTTGATGCCGAAGGGCGCAGGGTGCTGGAACTGACCCGGAAATCGTTCGTGCGGTCCGGCGCGCAATTGAACGAGGCGGACCAGAGCCGTCTCTCCGCCATCAACGAACGCCTCGCGACCCTGGGAACGACGTTTTCGCAGAATGTCCTCGCCGATGAACGCGAATACGCGCTGATCCTGGAAAAAGCCGACGATCTGGCCGGACTGCCGGATTTCCTGATTGCCAGCATGGCGGCCGCGGCGGAGGAACGCGGCCACAAGGGCAAGCACGCCGTGACGCTCTCGCGGTCGATTATCGAGCCCTTCCTGACTTTTTCGGCACGGCGCGACCTGCGCGAAACCGCGTTCCGGGCCTGGGTGGCCCGGGGCGAGAATCCCGGCGAACACGACAATCGCCCGATTGTCGCGGAAATGGTCAGGCTCCGCGCCGAAAAGGCGGCGCTGCTGGGCTATGGCAGTTTCGCCCATTTCAAGCTGGACGACACCATGGCCAAGACGCCGGAGAATGTCCGCGGCTTGCTGGAAACGGTCTGGGGCAAGGCCTGCACGCGCGCGCATGAGGAAGCCGCCGAACTGGCCAAGCTGATCGCGGCGGAAGGGCATAATCACGCCGTCGCCCCGTGGGACTGGCGGCACTATTCCGAAAAGGTACGCGCCGCGCGGTATGCGTTCAACGAGGCGGAAATCAAGCCGTACCTGCAACTCGAAAAAATGATCGAAGCCGCGTTCCATACCGCCGGGCGGCTGTTCGGACTCACCTTCCGCAAGCATGAAGGCGTGACCGCCTACCATCCCGACGTGCGGGTGTTCGAGGTGCTGAACGCGCAAGGCAAGCGGATCGCGATATTCCTGGGCGATTATTTCGCGCGGCCGTCCAAACGCTCCGGCGCCTGGATGAGCGCGCTGCAGGGCCAGCACAGGCTGGGCGCGGATGGCGCGGAACAGACGCCCATCGTCCTCAACGTGATGAATTTCGCCAGGGCGCCGGCCGGCGAGCCGGTCCTGATCGACATGGACAACGCGAAGACGCTGTTCCATGAATTCGGCCACGCGCTGCACGGCATGCTGTCGGACGTGACCTACCCGTCCATCGCCGGAACCTCGGTCAGCCGCGATTTCGTCGAACTGCCCTCGCAGCTTTACGAACACTGGCTGACCGTGCCGGAGGTGCTGCAGCAGTTCGCGGTGCATTACCGGACCGGCGAGGCGATGCCGCAGGCGCTGCTCGACAAGCTGCGCGCCGCCGGGAAGTTCAACAAGGGTTTCGCCAATGTGGAGTTCACCTCATCGGCGCTGGTCGATATGGCATTCCACGCGCTGAACCCGGACCAGGCCGCCAGGGTCGATCCCATGGCCTTTCAGTCCGGCGTCCTGTCGGAACTGAAGATGCCGCAGGAAATCGTCATGCGCCACGCGACGCCGAATTTCACGCATGTCTTCGCGGGGGATGGATATTCCGCCGGCTATTATTCGTATATGTGGTCCGGCGTGCTGGACTCCGACGCGTTCCAGGCCTTCCAGGAGGCGGGCGATTCCTTCGACCCGGCCACCGCCGCGAAGCTGAAGCAGTTTATCTATTCGTCGGGCGGGTCAATGGATCCCGAGGATGCGTATATCGCGTTTCGCGGCAAGCTGCCGACCCCGGACGCCCTGCTCGAAAAGGAAGGCCTCAATTAGACGGGCCGGATCCCGGAGAGGTGATTTGAATCAGCCCGTTTTCAACCTTGACCATGCCGGCGTCGCCGTGCGCGATCTGGCAGCCGCATCTGCTGGACCATCCCAATGGCGCGGTCGCGCTGGCGGAGGTCGGGTTCTGCGTCGCCGATGTCGCCGCGACCGGCGAAAAGCTGGGCCGGCTGCTGGACCTGGATTGGAAGGAAGTCATGCCCGGCGTGGCGCGGTTCACCCTGCCGCGCGGCACGATCTACGTCATGAACGCCGCCGCGATGGCGAAATGGACGCCCGGCGTCACGCCGCCCTGCATTCCCTGTGTCGCGACGGTCGGTTTTGCCGTGCGCGACCTTGATGCAACCCGCGGATTGTTGCGGGAAAACGGCGTCGCCTACACCGACCATCCGTATCCGGCCCTGTGGATTGTACCTGACTATACCTGCGGTCCCGTCATATCGTTTATACAGGCGTGACAGAAAAACAAAGCAGCAGACGGAAACCAGATCAGATCATGGCTGGTTCGAATCGCCTGTGACGATCCAATAGTCATGTGAGTCCGATCTATCTTGTTGCAGACATGGCACCTTCACAGGTTTAAATGGAGGCGGCTACGGTTCCATTTAAACCTGATGTGCTATAATGAGCGATTATCTAAGTCAGCACGACGTTCAGAAGATGCTGGACGCGTCTCCCTATCTCGCCTTCATGGGCATCCTGGTCGATACGATCGATTCCGGAAACGATACGCTCGTTCTGCGCCTGCCGATGCGCCCGGAATTCGAGCGCCGGCCGGATTCAGGCCAGTATCATGGCGGCGTGATCGCCTCGCTGATCGATACGGCCGGCGATTATGCGCTGGCGATGCGGATCGGCAATGTCGTGCCGACGGTCAATTTCCGGACCGATTTTCTGCGCCCGGCAAGCCATACCGAGCTTACGGCGACGGCCCGCGTGCGGCGCATCGGCAGAACGATCGCGGTGGTCGATATCGATGTGCATGACGCGGATCACAGGCTGATCGCGATCGGCCGCGGCACCTATATCCCCCAGGCGGGATGAGGCCTATCTCGTGGGTTCGGGTTCCGGCGGCGGCGCGGTCTTTTTGCATTCCAGCACCCAGACATCATAGACGGGATGCTCCAGCGCCGAAATCGCCGGGCTGGAAGCGAACATCCAGCCGTGGAACAGCGATACGGGCTGTTCGCCCTTGCGGACCTCGAAAATATCCAGGAAGGCGGTCGATTCCGGCGGTTCTTCCGGCGGCGTCCGCTCGCAACTGCGCAGGGTAATGGAAAGCGTGCCGAACTGCACGGGTACGTCGAGCGGGGCCTCGAAGGTGGATACGCGCGCGGTGACCTTGTCCAGCCCCTGCAGGACGGCCAGATCGCCCGAAAAAGCAATTGCCGGCGATGCCGTAATCAGGGGCGCCAGCAGTGCCGGCCATGGCCGCCACCGCCGGTCAGCCGCCATCGGTAACCAGAAAGATGACCTTGCCCAGCAGTTCCTCAAGGCCGACCACGTCCTTGGTTCTGGACAGATCGCCGCCGGCGGCGACCATCGTGGTGCTCTTGCCGGGCTCCAGGCGAACATATTTACCACCCAGTAATCCGTCGCTGGAGATCGTAACCAGGGTGTCGTCGGGCAGTTTGATCCTGTCTTCGATATTCATGGATACAACGGCCCGATAAATGCTCTGGTCCACGGTCATTGCGGTCACCGCGCCGACCTTGACGCCGCCGACCCGGACATCGCTGCCGACGGTCAACCCGTCGATGGCGTTGAAATTCGCCCTGACCGTATAACCGAGATTGGGCCGGATATCGGCGGAACTATAGGCAAACGCAAAGAAAACGCCGGCCACCAGCAAAACGACCGCGCCCAGCACCGTTTCGATAATACTGCGCTTCATTTGATTTCGGCGCCTCCTTCTTTGGCTTTATCCCGCCGTTCCTCGGCCCACAGGATGACCTTTTCCAGCAGCGCCTCGACGATGACTGAATCCTGGACATAGTTGAACGACTCGCCGGGCGCCAGCATCTCTTCCGCGCCGCCGACGTCCAGCTTGATGTGTTTCCCGCCAAGCATCCCGTCGCTGGCAATCAGCGCCGCGGTGTCCCGCGGCAGCCGGATATGCTCGTGTATGGTGAAGGTCAACACCGCCTGCAGTTCTTCAGCATCGAATTCCAGGCGCGTCACCTTGCCGACCGGAACGCCCGCCAGCAGGACGTTCGTGCCGATTGAAACGCCGTCGACCTGATTGTATCGCGCTGTCAGATTGTATCCTTCGGTCGACTCCGTACGCGCATCGCCGCTGAAAAACAGGTAGCCGAGAACGGGCGCAGCCAGGATCAGAACCGCGCCGACAAGGATATGAAGCGTTTCACGATTCATCGTAACGGTAGTGTATCGACGATTGCGGCGGAAATGCGGACTATTCCGGTTTCCATGCGTCATAATCTCCCGTCGCCTTGGCCCGGTGGCCGCCGCGCAACGTGTGACCCGCCGGACGATAGGCATCCGGCGTACCGGTCATGTTCGGGATATGCGGTTTCTGCCAGATGTATCGGGAATTCTCGGCCTCGGAGGGGACCTCCTTCACGGTGTGGTGCAGCCAGGCGCTCCATAGCGGCGGAACGGCGCTTGCCTCATCCGTGCCCTTGTAGACGACCCAGCGTTTGCGGCGCCGGCTGTCCGCGGCATTCCGTTCCTGGAAATAACGGTTTCCAAACTGGTCGGTGCCTACGGATTCGCCTTTGAACCAGGTAATCAGTCGGGTAATTGCCGTTGTCATAGCGGTGGGGGCTCCATTGCTGCGCGGCCGTCGCCGCGGCCGGAATATCGCACTTGCGGGCCGCGCCTGTCCAGCGAACTGCGCGCCCGGGAATTTCGTCTTTCACCATGATTTTAACCTTAATTTGCGGTTCTTTCGAAAACAGGACCCCAAGATATATATGATAAAAGAGAAGAAACCGCATAATCTGGTTGCAATACTCAAGGCATTGTGGCGAAATGGTGACAGTTCCCTATATGTGGTATCATGGGGTGCGATGTCATCGTGATACCGCATTCGCAGGAACTGATGGTGGAGCGGTCATTTCCGAGGGTTTCGGTAATCGTCCGCCGTGTAGCGTCGACAAAAACAAATTCAGTGCCGGGGTCAGTATTCCATGCGTATAGAGCGTCGATTTACAGTCGAGGGACAATCCGCTTTTTCCGGAATCGATTTCCGGGAAACCGTCAGCGAAATCCGCAATCCGAACGGGTCAACCGTATTCAGGCAGGAGGGTATCGAGGTCCCGGCCGGCTGGAGTCAGGTCGCCTGCGATGTGCTGGCGCAGAAATATTTCCGCAAGGCCGGCGTTCCGGTCCGTCTGAAGCGGGTTGAGGAAGCGGACGTCCCCGCCTGGCTCTGGCGCAGCGTTCCCGATGAAGCGGCCCTGGATGGCCTTCCGGCGAAGGCCCGTTTCGGCGGGGAGGTCAGCGCCAAGCAGGTTTTCAACCGGCTTGCGGGCACCTGGACCTATTGGGCGTGGAAGGGCGGGTATTTCGACACCGAAAGCGACGCCAGGACCTATTACGATGAAATGCGTTACATGCTGGCGCGGCAGATGGCGGCGCCGAATTCGCCGCAATGGTTCAATACGGGGCTGCACTGGGCCTATGGAATCGATGGCCCGGCGCAGGGCCATCATTACGTCGACTACAGGACAGGGAAACTGACCCGGTCCGAATCCGCCTATGAACACCCGCAGCCGCATGCCTGCTTCATCCAGTCCGTCGGCGACGACCTGGTCAATGAAGGCGGCATCATGGACCTCTGGGTGCGTGAGGCGCGCCTGTTCAAATACGGGTCGGGCACCGGCAGCAATTTCTCCAGCATCCGCGGGGCCGGCGAACCGCTTTCCGGCGGCGGCAAATCCTCGGGGCTGATGAGCTTCCTGAAAATCGGCGACCGCGCCGCGGGCGCCATCAAATCCGGCGGCACGACCCGGCGCGCGGCCAAGATGGTGATCGTCGATATCGACCATCCGGATATCGAAACCTATATCGACTGGAAGATGATCGAGGAGCAGAAGGTCGCCGCCCTGGTGACCGGTTCCCGGACCAATAAAAAGCATCTCAGCGCTATCATGGCGGCCTGCCAGCATGGCGAACTGGACGATGCGGCGCGCTGCGACCCGAAGCGGAACAGGGTTCTGAAATCCGCCATCATTGCCGCCCGCAAGGCGGATATTTCGGAGAACTACATCCAGCGCGTGCTGCAATTCGCACGGCAGGGCTACGCCTCGATTGAATTCGAAACATACGATGCGGACTGGGATTCGGAAGCCTATCTGACCGTCGCGGGGCAGAACGCCAACAATACGGTCCGGGTCACCAATGACTTCATTGCCGCGGTCGACGAAGACCGTGAATGGGATCTCATCAACCGCAAGGACGGTTCGGTTGCGAAGACGGTGCGCGCGCGCGACCTGTGGGACCAGATCGCCCATGCGGCCTGGTCCTCGGCCGATCCGGGCATGCAATACGACACGACGATCAACGAATGGCACACCTGCAGCGCCTCGGGCCGCATCAACGCGTCCAATCCGTGTTCGGAATACATGTTCCTGGACGATACGGCCTGCAATCTGGCGTCGCTCAATCTCATGGCGTTCCAGAGCGGTACAAAGGGCGATGGCAAAAGCGCCCTGCGATTCGATACCGACGGGTTCGAGCACGCGGTCCGGCTCTGGACATTGACGCTCGAAATCGCGGTGCTGATGGCGCAGTTTCCGTCGAAGGAAATCGCGGAGCGTTCCTATGAATACCGGACCCTGGGCCTCGGCTACGCCAATATCGGCGGGCTGATGATGGGCGCGGGACTGGCCTATGACAGCGATGCCGGCCGCGCGTTATGCGGCGCGATTTCGGCGCTGATGACCGGCGTCGCCTATGCCACGTCGGCTGAAATGGCGCGGGAACTGGGCGCTTTCCCGCAATACGAACGCAATGCCGAACCGATGCTGCGGGTTATCCGCAATCATCGCCGGGCGGCGCGGGGCGAAACGGAGGGCTACGAGGAACTGAGCGTCGTTCCGGCGCCGCTGGATCCGTCCACCTGCCCGCAGGCGGACCTGCCGGTCGCCGCGGCGCGCACCTGGGACGAAGCCCTGCGGCTGGGCGAGGCATTCGGATTCCGCAACGCCCAGACCACTGTCATTGCGCCGACCGGCACGATCGGCCTGATCATGGATTGCGACACGACGGGGATCGAGCCGGATTTCGCCCTGGTCAAGTTCAAGAAGCTCGCCGGCGGCGGCTATTTCAAGATCATCAACCG